>JACOUJ010000227.1 GCA_016177865.1 Candidatus Rokuibacteriota bacterium | reverse complement strand
TCCTTGGGTTACTGAGTTTCTCCGTTGACCGCCCGGAGGAGTTGATCCACAAAGGCAGACTCAGGATACGCCCCTTCAAATTGCACCGTCTCGTTGATCACGATCTTCGGGACGGCCATGACTCGGTACCGCTGGGCCAGATCGGGGAACTCCGTCGCCTCCACGCAGGTGCCGCGGATCCACTCCGACGCGACAGCCAGATGATGCGCCAGGCGCACGGCCCGGGGGCAGTGCGGTCAGGTCGGCGTCGTGAAGACTTGGATCGAGACCGGCTTCTGAACGGATGCCAGACGGTCGAGGGTCTCGTCCGAGAGCTGCGGCCGGCCCGAACTGGCCAGGAGCATCGAATCAATCAGGTTACTGAACTCGTACCCCGCCGGGAGGCCGTAAAACCGGATCCCGTAGTCCCGGGCCCCCTCCACCACGATGGCCGGGACCCGGTCTACGCCATACTGCTCAGCCTTCTCCCGGTCGAGGATGAGATTGTAGATCTCGAGCGAGACCTGGTCGGACGAATCGGCGACTTCTTTCAGGAGCTGCTCGGTCTGAACGCAGGTCTCGGCCCCTAACTCCTGGGTGAAGACGATCAACTTGACCGGGCCGGCGAGCTTGGCCAGCTCCTGTTGGACAGCCTGACGGTCACGATCGGAGAGAAAGGCCATTCCGTCACTCCTCGAGGCGTGCTCGCATTATACCCGATGCGATAACCGTCCCCAAACCTCCCCCATTCTATCGAGCGCTTCCCGAATCTTCTCCGCGGAGGCCGCATAGGAGAGGCGGAGGTGCCCTTCGCCGTAGACACCAAAGGCGCTTCCCCAAAGGAGCGCGACCCCCGCCTCGTCGAGAAGGTGCCGGGCAATCTCGCGGGATGGGAGGCCCAAGGCCCTCACGTTGGGGAAGACATAAAAGGCGCCGCGAGGCTGCGCGCACGAGACGCCCGGGAATTTTCTGAGACCCTCGACGATCAGATCGCGCCGCCGTTGAAACTCCGACACCATTCTCCTGACGGGGGCCTGGTCGCCCCTGAGGGCCGCGATCCCCGCCCGCTGCACAAAGGTGGCGGTGCACGAGACCGAGTTGACGATGAGCCGGGTCATCTCTTCGGCGAGGGGTCGCGGCATCACGCCGTAGCCAAGGCGCCAGCCGGTCATCGCGTAGCTCTTGGAAAACCCGTCGAGGAGGATGGTCAGCTCCTTCATTCCGGGGAAGGTGGCGATAGAGGCAAACGTGCCGTCATAGAGAAACTCCCGGTAGATCTCGTCTGAGAGGACCGGAACTCGATAGTGACGCGCCAGTTCGGCGATGCGACCGAGCTCGTCGGGTTCGAGCGCTCCGCCGGTGGGGTTGTGCGGCGAGTTGAGGATGATCAGTCTCGTCTTCCTTGAGACGCGGCGCTCCAGCTCGGCCAGATCGAAGCCGAAGCCACGCTCCTCTACGAGCGGGAGGGGGACCGGGACGCCCCCGACAAAGTTGACCTCCGATTCGTAGATCGGAAAGCCGGGGTTGGGGACGATGACCTCGTCTCCCTGACTCACGAGGGAAAGAATGGCGAAGAACATGATCGGCTTGGCCCCGGGGGTCACGACCACCTCGTCGGCCACGACCGGGATGCCTCGAGTCTCGGCCACGTGCGCGGCAATGGCTTCTCTCAGCTCAGGGAGCCCGGCGGACGGCCCGTAACGGGTCTCCCCTTCATCCAGAGCCCGCTTCGCGGCAGCCTTGATGTGTTCTGGGGTGTCGAAGTCCGGCTCGCCGATCTCCAGGTGGATGATCTCTCGTCCCCGGCGCTCCATCTCCCGGGCTTGGCTCAGCACATCGAAGGCGGACTCGGTCCCGAGATGGGCCATCCGACCAGCAAACTCCATGGCGCCATTATAGCCCCGGATGGCCCCGGCGGAGGGCTCACGCCCGCTTGGTGTCACCTGACATGCTATACTCCCCGGCATGCAATTGCCGGCGTTGGTTGTGATTCCGCCAGGAGAATTCTGGATGGGGGGGGAGGAAGGGCTCCCGGACGCCCGGCCTCGCCACCGCGTCTGGGTAGATGCCTTTGAGATCGGGGTGACGCCTGTGACCACCGCCGAGTATGCCGTCTTTCTTGACGCGACGGGTCACGCGCCTCCTCCGTTCTGGGATGATCCCCTCTTCCACGACCCGGCCCAACCCGTCGTGGGGGCGAGCTGGTTCGACGCCGTCGCGTACTGCGACTGGCTCATCCGGGCCACGGGAATTTCATTCCGTCTCCCGACAGAGGCCGAGTGGGAGCGCGCGGCCCGGGGCGGACTTGAGGACCAACCCTATCCCTGGGGGGACCAGGACCCCAATCGACTCCTCAGAGTGATCCTCGGAACGGAGAGGCTTCCCGCTGATCGGCCGACACGGGTCAAGGAGTTTCTCCCCAATCCGTTTGGCCTCCATGACCTCTCGGGATTGGTCCACGAGTGGTGCTACGACTGGTACGACGAGGAGTATTACCGAGTCTCACCCGAGCGGAACCCAACCGGGCCGGCGCGCGGTGAACGGAGGGTTTCCCGTGGCGGGGCCTGGCGCCATCAGAATCCCTGGAGCCGCGTGGCTCACCGCTCGAGCCTTCCCCCTCACCACCACTATTCCGATTACAGCTTCCGCGTCGCCCGCGCGGCCCCGTAAGAAAAAAGGGAGGCCGGTCGGGCCTCCCTTTTTAGTCTTCTCTTAGATC
>JACOUJ010000192.1 GCA_016177865.1 Candidatus Rokuibacteriota bacterium | reverse complement strand
TTTTGTGCGATTCCTCCGCGTCTGGCGCGGGCGCTGGGGATCAGACGGCCTCGGCGGTCTGTACGAATGCGTCTGGCTGACGGCCGGCGCGTTCGGCTTGGCGCCGACGTGGCGATTATCGAGATCGACGGCCGCCAGGCACCGACAACCATTCTCGTCGGAAACGTTGATGAGCCTATCCTCGGCGTGGAGGCGTTGGAAGCCCTTGGTCTCGTCGTCGATCCGCGGAGGAAGCGGCTCTCTCCCTCGCGGCCCTACGCGGTGCGCCTCGGAGGTTATCGCTAAGCTCTCCCCTGCCCGTCCCGGCTAATGCTTCTCGGCCTGGGCCTTCTCCCGCTCCGCCTTGGCGTCCGCGACGAGCTTCGCGGCGAGGTGGGCCGGGACCTCTTCGTAGTGGGCCAGCTCCATCGAGTAGCTCCCCCGTCCGCCCGACATCGAGCGGAGGTGAGGCTCATAGTTCAGCATCTCGGCCATCGGCGCTTGGGCACGCACCAGGGTCGTCTCGCCCATCGGGTCCATCCCGAGGATGCGCCCTCGGCGGCTGTTCAAGTCGCCGATGACGTCTCCCGCCAAATCAGTTGGCACCGTCACCTCCACGGTCATGATCGGCTCGAGGAGGACCGGAGAGGCCTGCTCGACGCAGAGCTTAAAGACCTCACGGCCGGCGACTTGAAAGGCGATGTCCTTCGAGTCTACCGGGTGCATCTTCCCGTCGTAGACGATCGCCTTCACGTCCACGATTGGATAGCCGGCCATGACCCCCTGCTCGAGGACCTGGTGGATCCCCTTCTCGATTGACGGGATAAACTGCTGCGAAATCGACCCGCCGCGGATCTCCTCGTCGTACACGAATCCACCGCCGCGAGAGAGCGGCTCCACCCGCATGAAGACCTTGGCGTACTGGCCGGCCCCCCCGGTCTGCTTCTTGTGGGTGTATTCCGTGTCGGCCTTCCGCGTAATGGTCTCACGGTACGGAACACGAGGCGGCAGGAGTGTCACGTCGGTCCCGAACTTCCGGCGCATCCGATCCATGGTCACCTCGATGTGGAGCTGACCCTGGCCCGAGACCAGGAGCTGCCGGGTCTCGGGGTTGTAATGATAGCGGAGCGACGGATCTTCCTCGGCGAGGCGGGCCAGGGCACTCGAGATCTTCTCTTCGTCACCCCGGGCTTTGGGTTGGATCGCGAACGACATCGGCGGCTCCGGGAACGTAATCGGCGGGAAGAGGATGGCGTGCGCCTCGTCCGAGAGCGTGTCGCCGGTGACCGTCTCTTTGAGCTTGGCCACCACGCCAATCTCTCCCGGCCCCAGGGCCTCAACCGGCTTCTGCTCCTTACCCTGGGGGACCGCGACCTGGCCAACGCGCTCCCGAGCCTGGCGGGTGGAGTTGTAGAGTTGGGAGTTGGGAGCCAGCGTCCCGGAGTAGACACGGAAGAGGGTCATCTTCCCGACGTGTGGGTCCGCCACCGTCTTGAAGACGAGCGCCGAGAATGGCGCCTTGGCAGTCGGCTCCCGCTTGACAGGTTGTTTCGTCTTGGGGTCGGTTCCTTCGACCGCCGGTCGATCCGCCGGCGACGGGAACGACTCCATGATCAAATCAAGGAGCGGGCCGACCCCGATCAGCTTCGTGGCCGAGCCACAGAGGATGGGGACCAGCTTTCCTTCGGCGATCGCCTTGCGCAAGGCCTGGAGCACGGCTCCCTCCTCCAGGCTCCCGTCTTCAAGATACTTCGCGAGCAGGTCATCATCGGTCTCAGCCACGGCCTCCACTAGCTTCTCCCGATACTCCTGCGCCTGGGCCGAAAGGTCCCCGGGAATGGCCTCCTCCCGGACCTTGGGGCTTCCCGGCGCGGAGAGACAGGCCTTCATCCTCACCAAGTCCACCACGCCCTTGAAGCCGGCCTCGGCACCGATGGGGAGCTGAAGAGGAATGAGACGCGCCTTGAGGCGGCGCTGCATCGAGTCGAGGGCCCGGAAGAAGTCGGAGCGCTCGCGATCCAGCCGGTTGACGAAGGCGAGGCGCGGGAGATTGTAGTCGTTGGCGAAGCGCCAGACCTTTTCGGTCTGGACCTCCACCCCCGCCACGCCGCAGACGACGCCGATCGCCCCCTCCACGACACGGAGCCCGGCGCGGGCGTCGGCGATGAAGTCGCCGTACCCGGGCGCGTCCACCAGGTGGAGGCGGTGCCCTTTCCAGTCACAGTGCGCCACCGCTGTGGAGATCGTGATCTTCCGCTTGATCTCGTCCGGGTCGGAGTCGGTGACGCTGGTCCCGTCGTCCACCCTGCCCAGTCGGGTCGTGGCGCCGGCGGCGTAGAGGATCGCCTCCACGAGGGAGGTCTTCCCGACTCCTCCGTGACCGACGAAGCCGAGGTTTCTGATCTTGGTCACGTCTATGGCCATGGGCGCCTCCGTTCAGTAAGATGGCGGGACCTCATCGTAGCACAGTCGCGAGGAGGTCGGGAAGGGCTGCGGGATCGCCGGAGAGATGGATCGGGGCGCGGCGCGCGGCACCGGGCGCTTTGAAACCGGATCCGGTAAGGAGGAGCACGATCGTCTCATCTCGGCCGGCCTGGCCGCGCTTGATGAGGGCCGGCAGCGCCGCGACCGTCGCCGCGGCCTCCGGGCCCACCCAGAGACCTTCGGTTTCGGCAAGAAGGCGCTGGGCCTCAAGGAGGTCCTCGTCTGAGACGGAGAGCGCGGAACCGTGAGATTCGCGGAGTGCCCGGAGGATCAG
>JACOUJ010000191.1 GCA_016177865.1 Candidatus Rokuibacteriota bacterium | reverse complement strand
GTGCAAGATTCCGAGCGATCCTTCTATACGGTCCCCGAGGTGACCACGCTCCTCTCTCTGGCCGGATTTCGCCGGATGACCGCGCGGGGAGACCTGGCCTTCACGGCTTCCCCCGAGCAGGCTGAACCGAGCATTTTTTTCCGCGCGTACGGTGACGGCCGCTGACGAGGCTAGATGAGACTTCCACATTGGGACCGGGACTATGATGAGCGGCCGGAGGCTTGCCCCCTCTGCGCCATGTATAGCCTTCCGCCGGGGGCGAGGATGCTTGCGGGGTGGGAGGACCACGCCCACCTCGCGCCTGTTTACGGCTCTCTCTATGGCTTCAGGGGCGGTAGCTCCGCACCAGTGCTAGGATCTCCTTTGAGATCGCCCGAGCCTCGACGGCAGGTCGCTGCCAGACGTTGCGGCCGACTGCCACGCCAGCCCCTCCCGCCTCCAGCACTTGGGAGAGGACGTCGAGAAACTCTTTAGGCTCCTCAGTCTTGACACCGCCTGAAAGGACGACTCTCGTCGTCTGCGCGGCCTCGCATGCCCAGCGGAACGATTCGAAATCGCCGGGCCATTTTACCTTGGCGATGTCGGCGCCAAGCTCGAAGGCGATCCGGGTCGCGTAAGCGATGACCTCCGGCGCCGTGTCATTCGGAACGGCCTTCCCCCGCGGGTAGACCCACGCCACGACCGGCACCCCGAAGGAGCGCCCGTCCCGCACGACCTGGGCAAACTCCGCGAACATCCGCCCCTCCTGCTCAGAGCCCGGGTTGAGGGTATAGCCCACGGCGCGAGCCCCAAGGGCCCGCACAGCGAACTCCACGGAGCAGAGGAGGCGGGAGTCGGGCTCCCCTTTATAGAGGTTCGCCCGGCCGTTGAGCTTGATGAGACGGGGCACCTCCGGATAGACCCCGTGGGTGGCGAGGGCCACGCCCTGCTGGAAGACGACCGCGGAGTAGCCGTAATCCCGGGCCAGCTCCAGGACGAACTGGGGCGAGGCGCTGGGCGGGTTGGGGCGGAAATCGGCGGGGCCGTGCTCTAAGCCTTGATCATAGGCGAGAAATGCAAAGCGTCCGCTCCCCTCGGGATCGAGTTTCTCCAGATACATGAGTTATCCCCTTCGTTCTACCAAGGCCCCGAAGCGCTCCATGAATTCCGCCTCTCCGAGGTTCGCCGCCCGGGCCAAGCCCCTGACGTGGTCGGGGGTGAAATCCTCCGGTTTGAGGCGGATCATGTAGGCCGCGAGGGTCTGATACATTTCGGACCCGGTATCGACATAGCGGACCCGGACGCGCCCGGTCTCTTTGTCGACCATCTCGCTGAAGGGGACCGGGATGAGCCGTCCCCCCTGGATCGTGACCATAGCCGCGGTCCCCCCACCGAGGAGAAAGTGCGTCGCCCAATAGCCGAGGCTCCGGCAGTACTGGATGTCGTATCCGCCAGGGGGCGCGCAGCGCAGCTCGTAGCCGAGGTCCTGGGCGACGATGGTGATATCGAGCCCGCGGGCCTTGAGGCTGGCCGTCACGCGCTCCTTGAGGACCCGCGCTAGCTCCAGCTCAGAGAGGCGGACATTCCCATAGCTGTCCACCTCGACCGGACCCAAGGTCGCCGGGTCCAGCTTATCGGCCAACCCTTCGGAGAGCAGGGCGACGCCATGCTCGCGCCCCAGAGCGCGTCGCTTGATGATGGCGCCCTCGAGGGTGTCAGCGAGTGTCTGAAGGGAGATGCGCGGCTGGGGGAACTCCTCAGCAATGATCGTCAGGGTTGCTGCGGCCGCCCCGCCGATCCCCAGGGCCAGGTGACCGGCCCGGCGCCCCATTACCGTCACAAAGAACCAGCGCTCGGTGGTGACCGCGTCCCGCATGAGATTGTGAACAAGGTCCTTACCGAGGTTGCACGCGGTCGTGAAGCCGAAAGTTACCACCTCGGGCGGGAGGGGGAGGTCATTATCAATCGTCTTGGGGACGTGAGCGACCGCGATGGATCCCTCGAGCGCCTCGGTCAGCCGGGCAGCGGCAGAAGCGGTGTCATCCCCTCCGATGGTGAGGAGATAGGTGACCTCGAGCGCGCGAAGGGCCTGGACGGCCTGGCGGAGGGTTTCCGCCGATTTGGCCGGGTTCTCCCGCGAGGTCCGGAGAATGGACCCCCCCTCGAAATGGATCCGGGAGACCTCCGCAATCTCGAGTTCGCGGACTTGCGCCGTCTCCCCCCGAGCGAGCCACTTAAACCCGTCGTAGCACCCGAGGACCCGCACGCCCTGATTGCGCGCCTCGATCGTGGCCGCCGCGATCACCCCGTTGATCCCGGGGGCGGGTCCACCTCCGACTAAGATGGCCAGGGTCTTCATCTGGTCTTTGATCAGTATACCGGATACGTTTCTCTTTGGCTCCGCCGATCTCTTGAACCTCAAGGTCTTTGCCCCCCGCCACCGCCCGTTGACCACCCAGCTCTACCCCCGGCCGGGGCAGACCGAGATCGGGTTGGACTTCGTCCTTGTCCCGGAATAACCGGGCGATTTTCTCTTGAAATTGACCCGAATTCTGCCATGATGTTGGCGCCGCCCCGGGAGCGGTCCCGGAGCCTCGCCTCGTCCAGGGTCTTCCGCCGGTCTGAGGCGCGCAGGGAAGGCGGAAGCGTCAGTCCCGGTGAAAGCGGGACGAGGAGATGAGGATGGCGACGAAACTGTACGTCGGGCGGCTCTCCTACTCGACCAGTTCGGAGGATCTCAGGGCCCTGTTCGCCCAGGTGGGGACGGTGGAGTCCGCGGCCGTCATCACCGACAAGTTTACGGGCCGCTCTCGCGGATTCGGGTTTGTGGAGATGTCCAGCAGCGAAGAGGCGGAGACGGCGATTCAGCGATTGAACGGGCAGGTGGTGGACGGCCGGAACCT
>JACOUJ010000190.1 GCA_016177865.1 Candidatus Rokuibacteriota bacterium | reverse complement strand
AGGGCAGGCGGGGCGACCAGCAGATCCGCGCGTTCTTCCGGCGCCGCTGCGCGAAGGCGAGGCGGCGCCGGAAGAACCAGTGAGTATGTTGACCAGCATAGCACGGTCGCCGAATTCCAGATGACAGCGCCGATTCTCTTGCCTTTCCAGGAACTTGTCAAGCCTCTGCCGAGAGTTACCCAGCCGACAAACGCTGGTCAACATAATCCTGTTATGGCTGCGAGGGAGCTGAACACCTATGTCAACAAGCAATCCGCCGGGCTACGCACACCCCTACCCCCTCGGTTCAGAACGTGGGTATAAATCATCGTGGTGGTTACATCGGTGTGCCCGAGTAACTCTTGCACCGTCCTGATATCATAACCGTCTTCCAATAAGTGGGTCGCAAAAGAATGCCGAAGTGCATGACAAGTGGCTGGCTTAGAAAGCCCCGCCTTGAGTCTCGCCTCCTTAAATGCTCGTTGCAGAACGGACTCGTGAAGATGGTGCCTGCGCTTCTCTCCGGTTATACGATCGATATAATGGCTTGTCGTCGGGAACATCCATTGCCACGCCCATTCTCTACTTGCATTGGGATACTTACGCTCAAGGGCATTGGGTAACGCCACACGGCCCAACCCTCTTCTGCTTTACCGCTGCAGGAAGCATCGTGTGGCGGTCTTTGTCGCCCTTGCCCGCCCGAACCACAACCTCGTTCCTGGCAAAATCGATGTCCTTGACCCTCAGACGGCAACACTCCATCACGCGCAACCCTGCTCCGTAGAGAAGCATCACCATTAACCACGGTGTGCCTTTGATGTGACCGAACACGCTTTTTACTTCTTCCTTGGTGAGCACGACGGGCAGCCTTCTCGATCTTTTCGCGCGCACAACGCCTTGAATGAGGCCGATCTCCCTCTCCAGAACTTGGTGGTAAAGAAACAGGATGGCATTCAATGCTTGATTTTGAGTCGATGCACTGACCCTGGCATCGGTCGCCAGGCTCGATAAGAATTGGCCGATTTCTGGTTCGCCCATTTCTGCCGGATGACGCTTGTGATGGAAAAAGATGAACCGTTTGATCCAACTCACGTAGGCTTGCTCTGTGTTGCGACTGAGATGGCGAGTGCGAATGGCTTGCCGCACTCGGTCGAGGAGCTTGGGCTTCTGCCCTTCCCGGGGATACGTGCCCCTGACGATCTTCAGGGGTGGCCTATAAGAAGGGTGGGCAGGTGCCCTGGGAGCTTGGACAACGGGTTTCTGGACCATCGGCTGTACCTCCCCAAATTGCGGGGCGAGAATCTCGGGCCTGCAGAGCGCCAAACGCCTACGTCATCCTCCTCATCTGAGCCCGTCCTGAGAGTGCGTTTTATGGACTACTAAACAAGTGATTGGGTAAGATGTCAAGCGGTATTTTTGAACAGGGTTCCACCTGGGGATCATTGGCGCTCCCGACTGGAAGATCGGGGGCCTGATCTTGCAGGAGTCCCTGACGCTTGGCCTGCTGGGCTACGGGCTCGGTGCCCTTCTGATCACGCTGACTGCCGAGTACTTTCCCCGACGGGTGGCCATCCTTCCCTTCGATCAATACGTCCTGCTGGGGATCGTCGTGGCGATCTGCGTCCTGGCGAGCGTCCTCGGGATTCGCCGGGCCCTCGGTGTGGACCCGACCACGGCGCTGGGCGGTGGGGCCTGATGCCCGCCATCGTGGGAGAACACCTCACCAAGGTTTTCGGCCGAGGGGAGACCGAAGTGGTCGCTCTCCGAGACGCGAGCATCGAGGTGGACGCGGGGGAGCTGGTCGCGCTCATGGGCCCCAGCGGGTCCGGGAAGACGACGCTGCTCCGGGCGATTTCCTTGATCGACCCTCCCACTGAGGGCCGGATCACGATCGCGGGCACGCCGGTGTACGAACGAGAGCGTGTCCTCATCGACGATCGCCGCCTGCGCCGGGAACGGATGGGGATCATCTTCCAGGCCTACAATCTGATCCCGTTTCTCACCGCGGCGGAAAACGTGGCCCTCGTGCTCACGCTGAACCGAGTGCCGGCCCGTGAGGCGCTGCGCCGGGCGCGCAACCTGCTCGAACGCCTTGATCTTGGCCATCGAGCCGGCATCCATCCGGCAACGTTGTCCGGCGGCGAGCAACAGCGACTGGCCGTGGCCCGTGCCGTGGTCAACGACCCCGCCCTGATCCTGGCGGATGAGCCGACCGCAGCGCTGGATACCGAGCGGGGCAAGGCGGTGATGGAGCTCTTGCGCCGGCTGGGGCGCGAACGGCAGGCCGCGGTGATCGTGGTCACCCACGATGAGCGAATGATCGAAGGGTTCGACCGCGTCTACCACATGACCGATGGCAGGATCACGTAGCCTGCTCATTCCAAGAGGGGGACAGACGATGGCGTCACGAAGAAAGCCGGTTCAACCGTCCCGATCGCCGAAGGCGGGCCGGCCGCCCGAACGGGTGATCTCCTCGCGGCGGGTCCGCCGCCGCGAAAAGACGGCTCACGTCGCGGTGCGCAAGGATACGACCCTGTTCGAGACTGACCACGGACCACGCGTAGTTTGGGGGGTGACGAAACCCAAGATCAAGAAGCGGTAGCAATCGTCCTGGCGACGGATCGTGAGGCTGGAGCAGCCCGAGCTAAGGAAGTACAATGAGCCTCGCGATGAGCGAGAAGGGTCCCTCGCTCCAGGACATCAGAGTCGCCCGGCAGCGTCTCGCGGGTGTCATCTACCTCTCCCCGTGCGCCTATTCGGAGACAATCAGCCAGCTTGCCGGGGCCCGGACGTCTTTCAAGCTCGAGAATCTTCAAATGACCGGTTCCTTCAAGGAACGAGGAGCCGCGAATCGGCTCTTGACCCTCTCGGAAGCCGAGCGAGTCCGAGGGGTCGTGGCCGCCTCGGCCGGAAATCACGGCCTCGCCGTCGCCTTCCACGCCCGGCGGCTCGGCATTCGGGCGACCATTGTCATGCCGGAGTGGGCACCGCTCATCAAGGTCACCTCAGCGCGACGCGACGGCGCAGAGGTCATTCTCGCCGGAGATGACTATGACGAGGCAGCCCAGAAGGCTCAGGAGCTTTGCCGTGAGCGCCAAGCCACCTTCGTGCACCCTTTTGATGATTACGAAGTTATCGCCGGCCAAGGGACCATCGGCTTCGAACTTCTCGAGCAGGAACCCGCCCTCGACGCGGTGATCATGCCGGTCGGCGGCGGGGGACTCATCGGCGGCGTGGCCCTGGCGATCAAAGAGACCACCCCTCGGGTCCGAGTCATCGGGGTCCAGGCAAAGAACCTGGCGGCGATGCACGCCTCACTGGCGGCAGGTCGGATCGAGTCGCTTCCCCCCGCCCCTAC
>JACOUJ010000151.1 GCA_016177865.1 Candidatus Rokuibacteriota bacterium | reverse complement strand
TGTTTCTTCTGAACAACGACACACACGTTGACCCCAGCGCGCTACGCCGCGTCGTCGAGGTTGCGGAGGCACACCCGGATTTGGGACTCCTCGGATGCCATCTGCGGCAAATGGATGGCTCAACTTACGTAGTCGTCGGTTTTGACTGGATCTGGGGGCGCACGCGGGTGGCCCGTGCGCTTCAATCTCACGGAGCGCAATGGATTGCTGTTGACGCGGTATCAGGGTGTGGCATGCTAGTGCGGCGCGCCGTCATAGAGCGAGTGGGGCTGTTGGATGAGAAGTATTTCCTGTATTTCGAAGACCAGGACTGGTGTGTGCGAGCGCGGGAAGCCGGGTTCGGTTGCGCCCTGGTCTCTAATGCAATTGTGTGGCATCACGTTGCTGCGACGACGTTGGGGTCCAAACAGACCCCGCGGGCCCTCATGTCGTACTACTTGACTCGAAACAATATCCTCTTCATGCAGCGCCATGCCTCTCGCGGGGCTTTCCTGTGGTTCCTTCCTTGCTTCCTGGGCCGGATCATGTGGACCGGGATACGAATTCTGGGTAGCGGGGTGGTGGCCGGCAGACGGAATGTGAGCCCACGATTGCGCGCCCTCCTGGCGGGACTCTGGGACGGACTGCTCGGCCGTGGGGGGCCGGGCTCGTGGCCCTGCCTGGACGGAGACGCAGGGGCTCCAAGGACCGGCCCCTCAGCATCTGGTTCGCATCGATCCGACTTCACCGAACGGATACGATAAAGGAAGGCCCGGAGCTCTTGAGATTCTTGCCTCATTGGGAGCGCGACGGGTCTTTGCCCTCTGCGGTGTGCGATTGGCTGTGTCGCGTGATGAGAGGCTGTGACTGACAGGATGACAAGGGCGGCCATCTCTATTCTGGGGTATGTGTTGCTGCGGGGGTTCACTGATAGCGCGGCTACTCAAGAAGTGTGGTCTCTATCTCAGTGCTGAGACAGATCTTGGGGCGGCCACCGACGACGCTTTTGAGAACACTGAGTTTCGAATACTGAACGACGAGTTGTTGAGCGAGTTGCAAGGTTAAAGAAGATCGGGTTTTGCCGCCGCAATTGGGTGACCGCTAAAGCTGCCAAGGTGGGCGATTTAGCCGCGGATGACATCCTTTCTAAAAGCGACATCCAGATAGAGGCGCTCCACCGCTCGCACCATCGTCTCGGCTGAAAACCGGTCCTGTGCCGTCCGGCGACCCCTCTCCCCCATAGCCTGGGCCCGTGATGGATTCTCGAGCAGGGTGCAGATCGCGTCGGCCAGCGCCTCGGGATCTCTGGGCGGGACCAGGAGCCCCGTTTCGCCATCCTCGACGACCTCGGGAATCCCGCCTACGCGGGTGGCCACCACCGGCTTCCCCAGCGCCTGCGCCTCAAGGATCGCGATGCCAAGTCCTTCGGAGACTGAGGGCAGAACGAAGATGTCGCTCCCGTTGATAAGTTCAAAGGGATTCGCGAGCGAGCCGGTAAACACGACCTGATCACTAAGACCCATTGAGATGACCAGGGCCTCCATGGCCCTTCGCGTCTGCCCGTCTCCTACGAAGACGAACCGGGCCCTGGGGAATCGCCTGAGGACCCGTGGGATGCCGCGAATCAGCCACTCGTGTCCCTTGATGGCAAAAAAATTGGCCACAGTGACGATCAGCGGAAAGCCTCTATCCCCACGGACCTCACCCTTGTTTGGCCTAGCGGCAAGAAACCGCTCGATCCGCTGAAAATCGAGGGCATTATGAATGACCTTGACTCGATCCGATGGGATGCGGATTCCAGGGCGCCGGATGAGGTCATCGCGGATGAACTCGGAGGCAGCGATGATGCCATCGAAGCACCAGTATATTCCACGGAAAATGCGCGAGAGGACCTCCCGTCGCGCCCTGCGAAGTCCGATCACGCCAATGGGCAAGAAGTACGGCCCCTGTACGTTGGCGATAGCAACGGGAACACGCGCAAGTTTCGAGGCAAGGACGCCTAGTACATCGGCGGTCCAGAGCTGGGTATGCACGATGTCACACCTCGTCGCTCTCATCAGGCGGGAGAGCCGAATTGCCGACCGAACATTAAAGACATCCGCCAGAGGCAGGGGCCAGACCCTCGTGGCAAAACGTTGATACTCCTGGACCATGGGCCCCGTGCCGTGACACGCGACCCAGACCTCAAACCGATCCCGATCGAGCCCCTTGAACAGAGAAGCAATGACACGCTCCGCCCCTCCCGACTCCGAGGAGGCGATCACCGCGAAGACCCGAAGCCGGTCTCTGGACTGCATCATCACCCCGCCATCAACCAGCACATTGCTCTCCCTTACCTGACCGCGCTGCTCTTGACGCCGATCCCGATCCAGTACGAGGAGATCTTGGGGCTCGAAACATTCAGTCCCGTCCTCTCAAGAAGACTACTGGCCAGAAAGGCGGTCGCGAAGACGATCTTTTTGAAGATTCTTCGTGCGGGCGTCATCTGGCCCCAGGAGATCATGTCGGGATTGAAGAAGCCGAAGGGGATCACCGACACATCGGTCAGACCCAAATTGACCAAGGCTTCGATCAGTTGTTCTCTCCGGACAACCGTGGCCCAGCCGTCAAAGACTGACGGGTCCAGCCGCCGCTGCAGGGAGCCGGTCAGCCCTACAAAATTCGGAGCGCCAATGACGAGAATCCCGCCGACCTTCAGGCACCTCGTGTGGGCCCGCAAGATGGAAACGAGATCGTCAAAGTGCTCGATCAAGCCCAGCGAGTAGACGAGGTCACACGACTCTTCCTTTATCGGATGGCCCTCCATCACATCGCCGTTGATGATGTAACCCTTCGCCACGCCGAAGTTGAAAAGGGATCTCCTGGCT
>JACOUJ010000189.1 GCA_016177865.1 Candidatus Rokuibacteriota bacterium | reverse complement strand
GGAGGCGTAAGGAGGAGATTCAGCGCGAGTGCCAGGGCTGCGATCCGGGTCACTTCCTCTTGATGATTCAGCGAGATGAAGACGACGAAGAAGAGGAAGTTGAGAAAGTTGAACGCGCTCGTCCAGATCAACACGGACAGGATTGCGGTCGCCGGCTCGAACGTGGCCCCGTAAAGCAACCCGAGGAGGGGCCGCCCGACAAACATCGTCCCCACGCCCAGCGGGCAGGCCAGGAGGAGAAGCACCTGGAAGGTTTTCTGAGTGGCTGCGCGGAGGCGTCCCTCATCTCGGCCGTAGCTCGCCGAAAGGATCGGGAAAACTGCTGAGACGAAGATCGCCGGGACAAACCCAAGGGCCTCGATCAGGCGAAAGGCAGCGCCGAAGTAGCCGACCTCCACATCATCCCGGAGGACGGCGAGGAGAAGCGGGGGGAAACGATAGGAGGCGAAGTGAAACAGGGTCCCGGCTGCCAAAGGCCAAGCCTCGCGCCAGAGACGGAGACTCTCGCCCCGATTCCACAGGGGGCGCAGCTTTGAGCTGAAGCGATGAACGAGCCACAGTACGAGCGGAAGCGACATCAGGGCGGAGAGGGGATAGGCGGCCGTTATCGCCACGAGCCCGCCCCCGGCCGAGACGGCAGACAGGGCGAGCAGGACCAGGAACACCTTAGTGAAGAGTCTGACCATCAACTCATATTCTTGGACTCGCATGGCGGTGAAGAGCGCGATGCCCAGTTCGTGAAAGGCGGAGACGAGCCCGAACATCCCCATGAGGCCGACGGCCCAGATGGTTTCGGCGGGGCGGTTGAGGCCCAGGGCAATCAAAAGAAGCAAGGGGAAGAGGCATCCTCCGAGGGCGAGGGTCAGCCCGCTGACGATCCGCCAGGCGCGTTCAGCAGTTTCGGGCGCCCGAGCGACCTGCCGAATCACGATCGGTCGGAGGCCGAACTCGAGGGCGGCGGAAAGGAAGGCAGCCAGGGCCGCGGCGAAGGTGAACTTTCCAAACCCCTCGGGTCCGAGGGCCCGGGCCGCCAGCAGGACGAAGAGGACGCCGAGAAAGCGGCTCCCGATCTCCGCTCCGGCCTTGGCGAAGACGTTCTTGGCTGTGCTCCGAAGAAGGGCCGTTCGGTTCATCAAGCCATCCTTGCGGCTTGGCGATATATAGCCAGGGTCGCTTCCGCGGTGTGCCGCCAGGAAAAGGCCTGCGCCCGTTGAAGCCCGCGCTGCCGATACTCCCCGCGGAGGGCTGCGTCAGTAATGAGACGGTAGATCCCCTCGGCCAGCGCCTCGGGCGGATCAGGCTCCACCAAAAGGGCCGCGTCCCCCGCCACCTCGGGGAGGGCGCCGCGCGCCGAGGCGACGACCGGCGTGCCGCAGGCCATGGCCTCAAGTAGAGGGAGCCCGAACCCCTCGTGAAGGGAGGGGAAGACGAAGACCTCGGCGGCGCCGTACAGCGAGGGAAGGTCACTGTCGGGGACATAGCCGAGAAAATGCACGACCCCCTCGAGGCCCAAGGCTTCGGCGAGCTCAGGCAGGCTGCCCACAGCCCATCCCTGGTCTCCCACCACCACGAGCCGCAGGTCAGACGGCCACCGACCCCGTTGTCTCAGACAGGCGACCGCCTTGAGCAGGCCACTCACGTTCTTCTTTGGCTCCAGGAGTCCTACGAAGAGGAGAAAGCGGCGGGGGAGCGCGTAACGGAGGCGGACATGAGCCAGGGCCTCCTGATCGTGCGGCGGCTGGAATCTGCCATCGGCGGCCTCGGGCACAACCGTGATCCGCTCCGGCGGAGCCTGGAGCAGCTCGATCAGATCGCGTCGGGTGGATTCTGAGACGGCAATAATCCGGTCTGCCACCCGAATGGCGCGCCGCATCAGAACGCGAAAAGCAGACCGGTATCGCCAGGGGGTAAGGTCCGGGAAGCGGAGCGGGATCAGGTCATGAACCGTGATCACGTAAGGTGAACGCTTGACGAAGGGAAGCTCGTAGCCTGTGGTCGAGTGATAGCAGTCCAGCTTGAGCCGCCGGAGTCGAAGGGGGAGGGAGTGAAAGCTCCAGAGGAGGCGGTGACGGTTTTCGATGACTGAGGGAACCAATCGCGGGCTCCCCAGCGAGTTTCGTGGGGGCTGGTCCAAGAAGAGAATGAATTCTTCGGGCCCGGGAAGTGCCCCCAACTCCTCAACAAGGTAGCTCGTATAGCGGCCGATGCCGCTCCGCAAATCCCCCAGGAGACGAGCGTCGATCCCCACACGCACAGCGCCTAGGCAGTATAGCACTTGATCGGAACCTGTGGTATTATGCGCTCATGGCGAAATCCTACCGCGAGTTACTGACGGCGGCGCGCAAGCAGATTCCGGAGATCACGAGCGAGGATCTCAAGAAAAAGCTTGATGCCCGCGAAGAGTTTCTCCTCATCGATGTCCGCGACCCTGATGAGTGGCGGGCGGAAGGGTTGATCCCCACAGCCATCCCGATCAGTCGGGGATTCCTGGAGTTTAAAATCCCCCAGACCGTGCCCAATCCCGAGACCCCGCTGGTTCTCTACTGCCTCTCGGGTTTGCGCTCCCTTCTTGCGGCCACGGCCCTCAAGGAACTTGGGTACGAGAACGTGACCTCCCTCGCGGGGGGTCTACAGCGCTGGAAGACCTTGGATTACCCCCTGGTCAAGGAAACCGCCCTGACCACTGAACAGGTCGAGCGCTACAGCCGCCACTTCATGCTTCCGCAAGTCGGAGAGCGCGGGCAGAAACAGCTCCTCCAATCAAAGGTCCTCTGCATCGGGGCGGGCGGTCTGGGCTCCCCCACGGCCTTTTATCTCGCAGCCGCAGGGGTCGGGACGCTTGGGATCATTGACTCAGACCGCGTGGACCTCTCAAACCTCCAGCGCCAGATCCTCCACAAGACACAAGATGTCGGGCGGCCCAAGGTGGACTCCGCCCGCGAGACGCTCGAGGCCCTGAACCCTGACGTCAAGATCGTCCCGTACCCTGTTCGTCTCACGGTCGAGAACATCGTCGAAATTCTGCAGAACTACGATGTGATTGTGGATGGGTCTGATAACTTTGACACCCGCTACCTGGTCAATGACGCCTGCTATCTGCTGAAGAAGCCCAATGTCCACGGCTCGATCTTTCAGTTCGAGGGGATGGTCACGATCTTTGACCCCGACCGGGGGCCCTGCTACCGTTGCCTTTATCCCATCCCGCCGCCGGCGGGCCTCGTCCCCTCCTGAAGCGAGGCGGGCGTCCTGGGCGTGCTCCCAGGCACAGTCGGCGCGGTTCAGGCCACCGAGACGATCAAGCTCCTCCTGAATATTGGCAGTTCGCTCGTCGGCCGCCTCCTGACGTACGACGCGCTGGAGATGCGCTTTCGGGAAGTCAGGCTGAAGCGTGATCCGAACTGTCCCCTGTGCGGCGCGGCCCCCACGATTACCGACCTCTCGATCCACGGGGGGGGGGCGATTCCGGAGGAGAGACCTGGCAACGGCTCAGCCGACGCCCCCTGCGCGGTCCCTGCCCAGAAGTCGGGCAGGTGACATTTTCCGGCTTTTCCCTCCGGGTTCACTCAAAGAAGATCCCCCCCCTAGGACGGTTCCTGGCGGCGTCTCCTTGTTCCCCTCGTCCGTCTCCCGGTAGAATGAAGACACGGGGACCCCATGGGCCTCAGGAGTTGGATTCGCTCACACCCGGTCGCATCATGCCTCATCGCGTTTCTGCTCGTGGTCGGATTGGCGGCCGGCGGTTTGGCTCTCTATGTCCTTTCGGATCAGCGGCGCTCTGGCCAACTTCTCTCCTATACCCTTCGAGAGGCCCTCGGTCTCGAGATCCACATCGAGCGAGTCGTCACGGCAGGTCCTGACAGACTCGTTCTCAAGGGCGTCTCCGTCCCGGGGACCTCCCTTGACCTCCGCGCCCCGGAAGTGAGGGTGGAGGGTCCGCTTCTCTCCCTTCTGACCCATCGATCGGGGGAGTTGAGCTTGACCGCGATCGGGCTCTCGATGACCCTCCCGTCCTCGGAACCAGGCGTGCCTCCCGTTCTGGTCCCTCTCGGCATCCCTCCGGAGACCCTCGTGACTATTCGGGAGACCGCCCGGCAGTTCCTCAGCGAACCTTTTGGTCTTTCCCTCAAGGCCACTGATGGCATCCTCCGCCGTGGCGGCGAGCGCACGTCCTTTTCTCTTCAGTTCGCAAAAGAGCAGAGCCAGCCCAAGGCGACGCTCACCCTCCAGATCGGCAACGGAGCTTCGGGGAGCGTTTCGCTGTCGATTGCGTCATCGCTCACCCACGCTG
Source organism: Candidatus Rokuibacteriota bacterium (assembly GCA_016177865.1). Lineage (GTDB taxonomy): Bacteria > Methylomirabilota > Methylomirabilia > Rokubacteriales > JACOUJ01 > JACOUJ01. Next base: position 1,672 of record JACOUJ010000189.1, on the reverse strand, counting down.
ATGACACACTGCTGATGCGGATCGGTGTGGAAGGAAGTCCGGCTCCGATCCTTCTTCCTGGCCTCGGTCCCGTTCGCGCCACACCGGAAACGCGCCTCTCAGCGGAAACGGCCCTTCGGCTCCCGAGAGCGGCCACCATGGAGATTGCCGGGCAGCTGTCTGCCGGACCGCTGAGCATCGGCGATCGGCCCCTGACACGCTCTGTTCAGCTTGGGCTCTTGGCCACCTATCGAGCCGAAGGGGAGCGCCTGGAAATCCGGCGCTTGACCCTGGACGCGGGATCTGACACCCACATCACGGCAGAAGGGACCCTGAGCGGCTCTCGACGCCGTGAGGTGACGGCCACATTTCGTCAGAATCGAGTTGACGGGTCTCTCGTGCGAGCGCTCCTTCCATCGGCCCCGGGGTTCTCAGGCATCATTGAGATCCCGGATCTCACCCTCTCGGCTCGAATGGACGGAACGGACCCAATCCCATTCTCCCGCATGCGTGGACGCTTCAAGCTTCCGGCCCTCCTGGCGTCCCCCGGGTATCCGGTGAGCGGTGCGCGCGTGGACCTCGATCTCTCCCTCGAGCGCGAGTCCGGAGCGGGAACGATCGTCGCCCGAGGCCTCCTCCGCGCGGACTCTCTCGCGGCGGGCCCCCTGACCATCGAGAGGGCACGCGTCCCCTACGTCGTGCGCCTGGACAGGATGGGGACTCTGCTCTCCGGAGAGACGCGCCCGCTCTCGGGCCACCTGTGGGGGGCCCCAGTGACGGCTGCGGTCGTCTTCGAGGGAGGTGGCCGAAAAATCTCCGCGCGAGTTGATGGGCGGTCTGTGGACCTTTCTCGGTGGGCAGAGGGTGCTGGCCTCAAGGATCTTCCATGGGACTCTCGCTCCCCGATGCGAATCGCCTCCCTTACAGGAACTCTGGAGGCCTCTCTCGATTCACCCGGAAGCTTCCCGTTTCGGGAGGCGGCGGTCCGCATTGAGGGGGGGCCGGTTGAGCACGGAAGACCAGGCGGGAGCCCCCCGCTCAAGGTCGAGCGCTTCAATGTGAAGGCGAATCTCGGAGCGGCGTCCGCCGGAAGAGAGCCACTCAGGAGCGTGACCGGGACGTTCTCCATCGCGGGCGTCCGGGGACTCGCCGGGCTTCGAGGGGAACTGGCCCAGATCTCGGGACGCGTCAGCCTCCGTGCAGCGCTTGAGAGAAATCCGGGGCCGGGCGAGATTTCAGACGGGCTGATCGAAGTCTTCAACGAGGCTCGACGCCCGCTCCTCCGGCTCACGGCGCGTCCCTGGGCGCCCCGCCCGGGTCGGCCGTTTCTGGGCGTGGCCCTCGCGGTGGAACTCCCTGACCTCTCTCTGATCCAGGGACATCTGTCGGATTTGAGCCAACGCTTGGAGGGGAGCGCGAATGCCCGCTTTCGCCTCTGGAAGCCCTCCGCCCAAGAGCCCGTTGGGCACGAGGGGGAACTGACTCTCCGCATCATCCGAGGGGAGTTTCTCCAAGGGTCCCTCACGGTCCAGAATCTCCGGGCGGAACTGCCCGTCAAAGGAGAAGCGGGCATGACAAGAGGAGAGTCGGGCGAGATGACGGCCGACGTCGTGAGTCTGTACGGCGTGTCGCTTCGCGCCGTGCGCTCTCCGGCTCGAGTGATCTCCGGAATGGTGAACCTGAGCGATCTCCG
>JACOUJ010000188.1 GCA_016177865.1 Candidatus Rokuibacteriota bacterium | reverse complement strand
GCGGTTGTCTCCGTCTTAGTCATCTGGATCATGCGGGGACTTCAGCCCTGGTTCTTTGACCGATACGGCGAACGGGTGATCGAGCCGGAGATCAAGGGGGCTTTTGCCGCGCTGCTTGTGCTCATGTTCTTTGCCGAGCGCGCCCAGAGCCACGCCGTACTGCCGGCATTCATCCTTGGCCTGGCTCTGGCCAGGATCTTTCACGGAAACCGGGAGCTCCAGCGGCGGTTTCGAGTGGTCGCGTTTGCGCTGTTGACGCCGTTCTTCTTTCTCAAAGGCGGGATGAACGTCTCGCTCAGTCTGGTGTGGCTCAACCTGGGTCTGCTGATTCTCCTCTTCGGGGTGAAGCAAGTGACGAAGTTCCTGGGGGTGTACCCGCTGGCCAAGCGCTACGTCCCGGCTCATGCGATGTACACGACACTCCTGATGTCCACCGGGCTGACATTCGGCACCATTTCCTCACTCTACGGCCTGAACGCGGGAATCATTGACCGTGCGCAGTTTTCTGTGCTCGTGACCGTGGTGGTCGCCAGCGCCGTGATCCCGACGATGGACGATGTATAGAAAGATCTTGGTGGCCTACGATGGGTCGGAAGGCTCGCGGCGGGCTCTCTCGGCAGGAATTGAGTTGGCCAAGGGCCTGAAGGCGGATCTCTACACGATCTCGGTGATGGAGCACCTTCCCCACTACGCCGCCACGGTGGGGGAGGTCAAGGAGGCCCAGGAGGAGTTCGAGGCGTTCTTCCAGAAGCTGACGAAACAGGCCCGGGATTTCGCCGCCCTCCAGGGGGTGGAGCTCGAGACGGTGGTCAAGCCTGGCCACGAAGTCGAGACGATCGTAACCTACGCAAAGGATGGAGGCTTTGACCTGCTGGTGATTGGGTTCGTCGGCCACTCGAACATCTGGGGGCGCGTGATGGGCAGCACGACCCAAAACCTGAGTCGGCTCGCGCCGTGCAGCGTGATGATCGTCAAGTGACGACCCGTTGAGGACGGTGAGACGTTCATGAGGGTGCTCGTGATCTCCGACCTCCACGCGAACTGGCCGGCCCTGGAGGCCGTGCTCGATGCGGAATCCTACGATGCCCTCGTCGTCTGCGGGGATCTCGTCTCCTACGGCCCGGATCCGGGCGAGGTTGTAGAGTTCGTCCGGACCCACGCGACCCTCGCGATTCGGGGTAACCACGACCATGCCCTGGCCACTAGCACGGATTGCCGCTGCTCGCCGGCGAGCCGCCCGCTGGCCCTTCCGACCCTGGCTTGCCACGCGACCATATTGACCGAGGAGCAGATCCGTTATCTTCGTCGCCTCCCCTATACCGGGTCAGTCAAGCTCGAAGGCTATACCTACTATGCCGTTCATGCCTCCCCCCGGGACCGGCTCTACCGTTACACGCTGACCCCCGACGCCCCCGACAAACATCTTGCCGGCCAGGTTCAGCGTGTCAGGGCCGACTTCGTTCTCCTTGGCCATACCCATCTCCCCATGGTGCGGGGAGTGGGGTTCAGGCTCGTGGTCAATCCGGGAGGTCTCGGCCAGCCGCGGGATGGCGACCCGCGGGCCCCTTATGCCGTCATCGAGGACGGCCGGGTCCTGCTCAGGCGCCTGCCCTATGACATCGAGAGAACCGTAAAGGGGTTGAGGGCGCTTCCTCTCGACCGGGACGTCGTCGAGCAGCTTGCTGCCGTCCTCCGCCACGGCCGAGTCCCTCCGAACGCGCGTGAGAACCCTCGATGAGTGACCCTGCCTCTCACGAGACGACCGCACGGGCGTTCAGGCTAGTCGTGCTCCTTGGGGTTGTCAGTCTCTTCGCCGACATGACTTATGAGGGGGCGCGAAGCGCGACCGGCCCCTTTCTGGCGATTCTCGGCGCGAGCGGCACGATCGTGGGAATTGTGGCAGGCTTTGGAGAGTTGGTTGGCTATGGCGTGCGTCTTGTCTCCGGATACCTCAGCGATCGGACGGGACGATACTGGACCATCACGATCCTCGGCTACGGGGTCCGAACCTCTCCCCCGGATGTTCTGGCGCTACCTCGGCGCCGTTGCGTGCATTGCGGCGGGCTATGCCGACTTCCCCTTGATTGCGTTTCATTTTGAAAAGCTTGCCCTGGCCCCGGACCGATGGATCCCCATGACCTACGCCCTGGCCATGGGCGTGGATGGGCTGGCCGCGCTGGTATTCGGCCGGCTCTTTGACCGGTTTGGCGTCTCGATCCTCGCCCTGACATCCTTCCTCTCTGCCGCGTTCCCGTTCCTCGTGTTTGGCAGAAGCCTTCCGCTTGCCCTCGCGGGAGTCGCGCTCTGGGGCATTGGCATGGGCGCCCAGGAGTCCATTCTTCGAAGTGTTGTGGCCACGATGGTCTCCGCCGATCGGCGGGCCACGGCATACGGCATCTTCAATATGGGGTACGGACTCGCCTGGTTCCTCGGGAGCCTACTGATGGGTATCCTGTATGACGTGACAATCACCGGCCTCGTCCTCTTCTCTGCCGCAATCCAGTTCACCGCCGTCCCGCTCCTGCTCCGGATTCGGCGGGAGCTCCCCTGAGGCGGAGGACCCTTCATCAACGACGAGAGGAAACTTGACTCCGAACGCTTCAGTCCTATAATGAAGCCAATTGAGGGCGATGGGGTTCGCCTAGAACCGCCCCGCTCTTCGGGCTGATAACCCCTACCGGAATTTTTCGGTAGGGGTTTTGTTTTTGGGGGCGTTTGCTGAAGAAACCCGACTGGTATGGCACGAACAACACGGGCCCAAGCGCTCTCGAGCTGAGATGGACCTCCTCGTCAAAATCGCACTGGAGCGGGCCGTAGCTGAACGTGGCTGCCCACTCTGCCGGGTGGGGGAGGAGGCGGTGCAGCGGTACCTTCGATTTGTCCTCCACGAGTTGGTTAACGATGTGGAAACGCG
>JACOUJ010000222.1 GCA_016177865.1 Candidatus Rokuibacteriota bacterium | reverse complement strand
CTCCTTGTTCGCGGCAACAGGTAGCCTGGCGGCGATAATTTCGGTTCTTCCGGCCGGCCGCCTCGCGCCCGCCTTTACTCCGGTGACTTGTTCCTCGTCTTCGGATCTGCCCACTCCGCCTCCCAAGATCTGACCGGCTGTCTGAGGTGGTTCGTGCCTGCAGTACGGCAGGCAACGTCTCGAACAACAACACGGAAGGAGTATGACGATGCGGGCATCTCTTCGCGTAGCAGCCATGGTGATAGTGACGGGGCTGTGGAGCATTGGGATTTCGTCGGGGCAGGATGGATTGACCAAGCAGGACCGTCAGGGGCCGGTGACGGTCGCAGTGACGTTGATCGGGCCGCCGGCGAGTGATGATCCAGTCAAAGCGAAGGTCGTCCTGGACACGCACTCGGTCCCGCTTGACGGCATCGTGTTCGAGAAGGCCGTGGTCATCCGCACGCCCGAAGGTGCGGACATCGCCCCCACGACCGTGGAACAGGCTAAGGGCAGTGGCCATCACCGCGAGGCGGTGCTCGTCTTCCCTCCGGTCTCCGGTCCAGGGCCCGTGCGCATCGTCGTCAGGGATGTCGGCGGCATTGCCGAACGCAATTTCTCCTGGGAACTGTCTCCGACCCGTTGAACGGGGGGAAATTCGATGCATGGCGAAGATATTCCCTTTGGGTACGGTTTCTGGTCGCTGGTGGTCGTGAACGCCACGATATTTGTCCTCCTTGCTCTGTCGTTCCTAACCCCCGTGAAGCGACGTGAGTGGCGCTCATTCGGCGTGTTCACGGCGTTCGTAGTGGCGCTTTTCACGGAGATGTATGGCTTTCCGCTCACGATCTACGTTCTGACCGCCATCCTGGGGAGCCGTTACCCCGCCCTGAATCCGTTCTCCCACGCCTCGGGCCATCTCTGGATCACGCTGCTGGGTGGCGGGGCGTGGATGTCGGTGGTCATCCACTTGATTTCCAACGGCCTGATGCTGGGGGGACTCCTCCTGATGGGTGCGGGGTGGAGCCAAATCCACAAGGCAAAGGGGAACCTGGTCACAGACGGCGTATACGCCCGGGTTCGCCACCCCCAGTACGCGGGGCTTTTTCTCATCACGGTCGGGATGCTGGTGCAGTGGCCCACCATTATCACGGCGGCCACTTGGCCGCTCCTGGTCTGGATTTACTATCGCCTTGCCCACCGCGAAGAGCGGGAGGCAGAGGCCGTGTTCGGCGAGGCGTACTCCCGATACAAAGCCTCAGTGCCGATGTTTGTTCCCCGAATCGGGCGCGGCCGCCCCACGGAGCATGCCGGGCCGGCGGCGACAATAGGAGGAGGATGGCGGTGAGACGAACTTGGCGATGTCTGGCGGCGTCAGTGGTCGTTTGGGTGGTGCCAGGCGTGGCGTTAGCTCAGGAGCGGGTCTACGAAGGGGGGTGGGGAATGCATCCGATGACGTGGATGTGGGGCGCGTGGGGGATCGGGATGGGGCTGTTCATGCTGCTGTTCTGGGCCCTCGTGATCGTAGGCATCGTGCTGGGGATCCGCTGGCTGGTGAGCCAGGGCGGGACAACCCGATCCGACTCGGCCCTCGAGATCCTCCGGCAGCGCTACGCGCGGGGAGAGATCAATAAAGATGAGTTTGAGGCGAAGAAGCGCGACCTGAGCTAGGAGGTGCGTTTTCCGACCATGGTCGCTGTCTCGAGAAGGAGAGAAACTATGACCCACTCGTATGGATTGCTACTCGCGGTACCGCTTTTCGGGGTGCTCGTCTTGGGGTTGATCGGAGGCGTAGCGCCGCCGGCCGCCGCTGGGGGCCAGACCCTGCAGACTCGGAGGGTGCCGGTGGATGGAGTCGGGAGCTATACCGACGTAAACGCTGCCGGACTGGCAGTTATGCTAGGAAAGAAGGACTTTCCCCTGGTCAATGTCCACATCCCATACGAGGGCGACATCAAAGGGACCGACCTCTTCATTCCCTTCGACCAGGTGGAGGCTTACCTGAGCAAACTTCCGTCCGATAAGGGCGCGCGGGTCGTCCTCTACTGCCGTAGCGGGCGGATGAGCGCGATCGCTGCCCGGACATTGGTGAAGCTGGGCTACAGGGACATCTGGAATCTAGATCGCGGGATGATTGCCTGGGAGCAGGCCGGTTACCCGGTCATGCGCAAAGGGCAGTGATTCTGGGGACACGCTGCCCCACCTGTCCCCGCTCGGCGACAGGATGCTTTATCAAAGGATCCTGTAACCCGTCGATTTTCCAGAATAAACCTCCTGGCACAGCGGTTGCTGTTTGGAAACGGAAAGGTGTGTCTGGGGCATGAGTGAGCGGCTAGGACAGGAGGCGACAACCTTCGCCATCCTTCGCGGACTCGCTATGATCGGCGGGTTCGCGGCGCTCTCCATTGTGCCGCTCCGTCCCGAGCACCAGGTCCACCTGGGCCCACTTCTCGGGGCATTCATCGCGTACAAGGTCGGTCTTTTTGCGCTGCTGGCCCTCCGCCCGGAGCGTGCGGGGACCCTTTTCCTCGGCACCCTCGGAGCTGACCTGGGGATCGTGTTCTTGCTGGTCTGGTTCACGGGCGGTGGTGAGAGTCACTTCTACCTCCTCTTCCCGGTCCTGGTGGCTCTCAACGCCCTGTACTTTGGCCCACAGATCGGCGTCCTGGCTGCCGCGCTTTCCGCCGGACTGATGGCTCTCGGGAACATCCTCGTGGCTCCATCGGCGTCGTGGTCGCACATCGGCGCGCGCGCGGCGCTCTTCGGGCTCCTGGGACTTGCGCTTGGCCATATCGCGAGCCGTGAACGGAGATCTCGGGCCGAGGCCGAGCGGCTTAACCTGGAATTGCGGGCCGCGATCGCGCGACTGGAGGAAGCAAAGAAGAAGACCGGCCATGCGGAGCGTCTGGCGGCAGCCGGCCAGACTTCGGCCAAGATGGCGCACGAAGTGCGGAGCCCGATCGGCGCGATCAGCCTGAACGTGGAGATGCTCGAGGAGATCGTCGGGAAGTGTCCGGGCCCCATGATGGGCGACGCGGGCGACCTCCTTCGCGGAATTCGGGCCGAGGTAGCGAGGCTCGCGGAGCTGACGGATGAGTACCTGACTTTCGCCCGGCTCCCACGTGTGAGGTCGGAAGACGATTCGATCAACGAGATGTTGGAGGAGATGGTCACCTTTATGAAACCTGAGGCGGATGGGCGGGGAGTAGATCTCACGCAGGAGTTTGATCACCTTATCCCCCTGTTTCCCTTCGACCGGGACCTCGTGCGCCGGGCAGTGCTCAACCTTGTGAAGAACGCGATCGAGGCGACGCCACGCGGCGGCGAGGTCCGAGTGGCCTCGCGGTCGGACGGCGGATCGGTCGCGGTGACGGTTATGGACACTGGCACCGGGATCGAGGCGCGCCATGCCCCGCACGTTTTCGAGCCCTTCTTCAGCACGAAGCCACGGGGCACCGGGCTCGGGCTGGTAATCGCGCGCCAGATCGCCGAGGAACACGGCGGGGATCTGACGTGGGGCAACGAGCCCGGCGGTGGGGCCCGCTTTACCCTCCGGTTCCCGCTGAAAGGCACTCGCGATGGCTGAGCCGACGGTCCTTGTGGCCGACGACGAACTGGGCGTGCGGGAGAGCGTGGGGCGCGCCCTCCGGCGTGAGGGATTCCGCGTCCTGCCAGCCGAGGACGGGCAGGCAGCCCTGGATTTCCTCCGCCGTGGTGGCGTGGATCTGCTCCTCGCGG
>JACOUJ010000150.1 GCA_016177865.1 Candidatus Rokuibacteriota bacterium | reverse complement strand
TGCGACTATTCCCTGTAGAGTGAGCGTCCTGATGCCTGAACGAAAACCCAGAGCAGATTTGGAGTAAGCTAGCAAAGCGAAAACATACTGTCAAGCGGATAATCTGAGGCGGGCACTGTCACTTCTTCTCGTAACGATTTATACTGGGCAGGAGGTTGGGCATTTCGGATGCTTCGCGTACTGGGAGCCTTGACAAACCGGGGGACTGTGGTAAAAGGGTGCGGGGAGGAGAGTCATGTCGACAGTCGCCAAGGCAGGTCTCGAAGATGTGGTGGTTTCGAGTTCCGAGATCTGTTTTATTGACGGGCAGCAGGGGCGGCTCCTCTACCGGGGTTTTGACATCAATGACCTCGTAGCCCACTCGACCTTCGAGGAGGTCGCCTACCTGCTCTGGTACGGCGCGCTCCCCACGCGGAAGGAGCTGGACACACACGTTAAGGCTTTGATCCGGGCCCGGAAGCTTCCTCCCCGGTTGATCAGGCTCCTCAGGACCCTCCCCCCGAAAACGACCCCCATGGAAGTGCTTCGCACCGGGGTTTCCGCTCTCTCCGCTTTTGACCCTGACGCCTCGGACGGCTCCCGCGACGCCACGCTTCGTAAGGCCATCCGCCTCACGGCGCAGACGCCGACGCTGGTGGCGGCCTGGGAGCGGATCCGTCGGGGCAAGGCCCCCGTGGCGCCGAACCCGCGCCTGAACCATGCTGCCAACTTCCTCTACATGATGTCGGGCAAGAGGGCGACCCCCCTGGCCGCCAAGACGTTCGACGTCGCCCTGATCCTCCACGCCGACCACGAGTTCAATGCCTCGACCTTTGCCGCCCGCGTCACCGCGGCGACCCTGTCGGATCTCCACTCCGCCGTCACCTCAGCCATCGGCGCCCTCAAGGGTCCGCTTCACGGCGGGGCCAACGAACAGGTCATGGGCATGGTAGCGGAGATCAAGGAGCCGACACGGGCCGAGGCGTGGATCCGAAAAGCTCTGGCGGAGAAGGTCCGAATCAATGGCTTCGGTCACCGGGTCTATCGGGTGGAAGACCCGCGGGCCAAGCACCTCCGTCGCCTCGCCACCGAGTTGGGCCAACAGGCCGGGGACACACGCAACACGGAGATCCTCAATACGGTGGCTCGGATCGTCACTGAGGAGAAGCGCATCTACCCCAACGTGGACCTTTACTCGGGGGCGGCCTACGTCAACATGGGGATTCCCCCGGACCAGTTCACCCCGATCTTTGCCATCAGCCGGGTGGCGGGCTGGTCCGCCCACGTTCTGGAACAGCACGCCAACAATCGGCTCATTCGGCCACGCGCCGAGTACACTGGCCCCACCAGCGCGACCTACGTGCCCATCGACCAACGGTAGCCGCCGTGCCCCTTCTGGCTGAGCGGGCCCGGGTCAGCCTGGTCGTTCCGAGCCTCAGATCTCCGTGAAGCGACCCATCTTTCCCTTCTCCGCGATCCTGGGCCAGGATCAGATGAAAAAGGCGCTGATGTATAACGCCATCGACCCCTCCATCGGAGGCGTCCTGATCCGCGGGCAGAAGGGGACGGCGAAGTCCACGGCGGTCCGGGGCATCGCCGCGCTACTCCCGCCGCGCCTCGTGGTGAAAGGTTGCCTGTTTGCCTGCTACCCCGATCAGAAAGAGGGCCTCTGCCCGGACTGCCGAAGCAAGGTGGAGCGAGGAGAAGGGCTCCCGCTCGTCGAAACCTCCACGCCAGTCGTAGACCTGCCCCTGAACGCCTCGGAAGATCGCGTCGTGGGAGCTCTCGATATTGAGGCCGCGCTGAAAACCGGCGAGAAAGTCTTCCAGCCGGGGATCCTGGCGAGTGCCCATCGTGCCATTTTGTACGTGGACGAGGTGAATCTTCTGGATGATCATGTGGTCGACGTCCTCCTCGACGTCGCCGTCACCGGAATCAACCTCGTGGAACGGGAAGCGGTGAGCTACACCCATCCCAGCCGTTTCATTCTCGTCGGGACCATGAACCCGGAAGAGGGGGAACTTCGGCCTCAACTCCTGGACCGGTTCGGCCTCTGCGTGGAGGTCAGGACAGAGCAGTCCCGGGAGCACAGAAAGGAGATCGCCCGCCGGGTACTGGCCTTCCAAACCGATCCAGAGGGGTTTCAGCTGGAGCGCCAGGCCTCTCAGGAAGTCCTCCGCGCGGACATCGCCAAGGCCCGGGAACTTCTCCCCACCCTGACCCCTTCCGAAGAGTTGATCGAGTTTGCTGCCCGGGTCGCCGAGGAGATGAAGGTGGACGGACATCGGGCAGAGATCACCATGGTGAAGACCACCCTGGCCGCTGCCGCCTTTCGAGGGCGGCAGGAGCCGGCCCGGGAGGACATCCGGGACATCATGGAGATGAGCCTCCGCCACCGGGTGAAGCGCCTGCCGTTTGAGGACAAGGTCCTCGACGCCAGGGCCTTGGATCGCCTGGCTGGAATGTTCGTGGAACGGAGGCATCTTTGACTCGGAAGTGTCGGTGTCAGTCCCGATCGCCCTCACCCGGGCTGACAACCTGAACCCCGGCGCCCTGGGCAACAGCCGTGACCTCCAAACCTCCGAGGGCTCCGAGAGGGGTGAGGCTTCAGGTGGGGCGGGAGGCGTCGGCAGCGCGGGATATGCGTGCACCTGCGATCTCGACGATTGTCCGCACCGTCGTGACATGTGGGCCAAGAAACAGTTCGATTTCGACGAGGCCCTCCTGCATCGGATGATGGCGAATCTTAACCCTTATCTGGTGACCCCTCGAAAGGAAAGGCAACGACGAGATATGCCTGGTAAGCGCACCACGGCTCGGACGGAGAAGAGTCGTGGGCGCTATATTCGCGCCCAGCATGCTGGCCGCCTCAGCCGGGATATCGCGCTCGACGCGACCATCCGGACGGCCGCCCTCTCCCAACAGTATCGTGATCGGCAGGGGATGGCCCTCAAGGTGGAGGCCACTGACCTTCACGCCAAGATCCGAGAACGGAAAGTCGGGAATCTACTCCTTTTCGTCGTGGACTGTAGCGGCTCTATGCGCAGCCCCCGGCAGGTCCTCGCCACCCAAGCCGCGATCCTCTCGCTGCTGGTGGATGCCTACCAGCGCCGCGATCGGGTGGGCCTGGTCATCTTCCGCGACCAGTCGGCCGCTGTCATCTTGCGTCCGACCTCTAGCATCGAGCTGGCCAAGAAAGCGTTCCGATCCCTCGCCATCGGGGGCCCGACCCCCTTGTCCAAGGGGCTGCTGACCGCCTACCAATTGATCCAACGAGAGCTTCGACGGGAGCGGGACCTCATCCCCGTGCTGATCCTCATCAGCGATGGCTGCGCAAACGTGTCCATGGGGGATAGGTCTCCCGGCGAGGAGGCGGCCTTGATCGGTGAGATGATCCGGGCTAAGAAGATCCGCAGCATCGTGCTCGGCACCGCTGGCCAAGGTTGGCGGATGCCTGACGGCAGTATCTTTGCACCGGCCCGGGAACTGGCGGTGGCCATGGGCGGAGAGTTCTATCCCGTGGGCGAGATGACCGCCGAGGGTATCCCGGGGCTTTCGAGCCGGGGCGCGAGCGGCGGACGGCAATGATTGAGCCGGCCCCTCTCGTTGGGGGGGAGGCCGGGGGTGATTACGGAAGGGAGGAAGCGTCCATGGTCCCAGGACAGGATCGGAAACGCATGGAAGAGCGATTCGGGCCGATCGGGGAAGGCCTGACCGAATTGACCATTCGGGGGAAGCGGTACGATCTGTATCAGCTTCTGAAGATGGTGGGGATGGACCACGCGGACATCCGTCCCATCGACGCGCACCGCCTGGACGGCTCCAATCGCTTCGCCATCCGCTACTTTGACGTTGAGGAGCGGTTCATTGTCGCGTACGAGTTCGACTCCGAATTCGGGTACCTGGGGGAGCACGCGGCCCACATCGACGAGTGGATGGGAGAGGAGTATTACAACTTCCCGTGGGCCATCTTTTGCCCTGACTCTCCCTGAGATGGAAGAGCATCCACGGATCGCGCGCCAGCGACAATACATTGAAAGACGGGCCGATGAGCTCCTGGAGCGAGTCCCCTTCATGGACGATGCCGAGCTTCGGTGGACCATTCGGGTCCTTCGGGACTGCCTCCCCCCCGCCGAACAGCAAGAGATGCTCCGGGACTACAGCGAGCATCTTGAACTGAATCAGATGCGCCAGGTGGTGGGGAGCTTCATCCTTCCCTACACGGAGTATGCCCTGGAGGCGTTAGAGGCCAAACGGTTCACACCAGGAATGAGCCTCCGGGATCTCACCAATGAAGAGCTCCAGAGCATGTCGGCGACGGAGAAGTGGGGTCTGTTGGCGCAGGATCCTGCCACGTTGCACCCCTATCAGCTCCGAGGTGAGCTGGCGAGGCTGTTTTTGTGTCGCAATTTCGACCTCTTCCACGACCCCGGCCTGGGAGAGGCGGCGGTCGAGTTCAGCGTCTACCTCGACCTCTTGGAAAGACTGGCTCGAGCCTCGAACACCGCGATTGAGGGACTGAAGGACGAAGCCCTCGCCACCTTGAGGGGACTCGATCATCGAGATGTCACTCAGGTGGAAGGGGTGTTAACCACTCTTCGCGAGGCTATCGGCAGGTCCGTGGGCCTCTTTCCCCCCTTCGATGACCTCTTCAGCGAGCGGATGGAGAGATGGCCCCGCAGCGCTCCGGCAGAACTCGAAGACGTGGTCAATCCTGAAATCAGGGCGGCCGTGGCGGGAATGAATCTCAAGCAGCTCCAGACCTCTCTCCGAGTCCTCCTGGAGCTGATGAGTCTGGAAGAGCAGCGAAGAGAGATCGAACCACTCAAGGCGAGGTATCACGCCCTCGATGAAATCCCGGAGGAAGCCCTCGCCGCCCTCTTGCCCCACCTCTCGATGCGCCTGGGAGACAGAACTATCTGCGATTTCGCCCTTCGATATCGATCGGGACGCCTTTGGGCTCGGGAGAGGATAGACCCTCAGGTCTGGAAACTCCTGACCTTCCAGGATAAGTTCATGCTCTTGGAGGCGGATAACGAGGCGATGGACCTGCTTCAAGTCTCCCGTCACCTGGCTCGCCTCCTGCTCACTGAGAGATACGAGCTCCTCTTCGACCCGGCCTATCAGGTCGGCCTGATCTATGAGCCTCTCTATCATCGCGTCCTGGACCATTGCATGGGAGACCTCACGGATTCAGGCAGGTTCAAGAGTCTGAACCGACAGGTCACGAGGATGATGCTGGAGCTGGAAGCGGTCCTGGCGGATGGCGAGAGGCCGGCTCGGTTCCTCGAAATCCGGGAGGTCATCGGAACCGGGTTCAAATCCGGCCCGATCCCCTCCGAGGGGTGATGGTGCCACAGGGCACCCCGCGCGAGCTGGTGGCCTCCTTGGAGGCCCAGGCCCGGGCTCAGGAAGCCGAAGGGAACCAGGTCGACTTGCTCGAGACCCTGTCGAATCTGGCGGTCCTGCTGAGAGAACTGCACGACGAAGGGCGGGCGCGGGGCGCCTTGGATCAGGCGTACCGCGTCGCCGAGGCCCTCGAGGACCGGCACGCAGTGGCCCCGGCTCTCGACCGACTCGGGTCTCTCTACCGTCTGCAAGGGGGATGGGACCGGGCCCTGGAATTGTACCACCGGGCCCTGGCGCTACAGGAAGAGGCAAGGGATCAAATCGGGGTCGCCACGACCCTCGGTCGTATCGCCGAGGTCCTGCAGGGAAGGGGGGACTTCCGCAAGGCACTCGAGACCTATCAGGCGAGCCTGACTCTGAAGATCGAGCTCCAGGACGAGCCCGGGCTCGCGCTGACCTGGAACAACGTCGGCGCGGTGAAGGCTCGGATGGGAGACATCCAAGGGGCTATGGAGGCGTTCCGGAACAGTCTCCAGATGCAGGAGAAACTGGGGGACCTCCACGGCAGGGCGGTCACCCTGGCAAACATCGGCGGCCTCCACCAGCGCCAAGGAAACTGGCACGAGGCACGACAGGTCTTCGAAGAGAGCCTGGCCCTGTATGAGGTGGTCGGGGATACCATGGGCACGGCCACCACCCTGAACACCCTCGGTTTTGTTCAACGCCGCCTGGGTGACCTGGATGGCGCCTATGAACGGTACCGGGGGGCCAGGGATCTGATGCAGGGGTTGGGCGACCTTCTACGAACCACCATCCCTGCCCATAACATGGCGCTGATCCATGAAGAACGAGGAGAGTATCGAGAGGCCCTCCGTCTTATGGAGGAGGTGATCAGCATCGACAAGCGGATCGGCCATCCCGACCTCAGGCAGGATCTTGAGGCATTTGGCCGGATTCGAGAGAAACTGGATCGGCAGCGGGACAGCGCTCATTGAGCTAGTGAGTTTGCAATTTTTGCAGTTATTGAGTTTTGCATGAAATCAGTTTTGCGATTGCTGGCGATAAGCGCTCGGTGGGTCGTGCGCCCCTGGTAGTCTATGCGACCGGGGGAGGATCGGACGGTCTGACCGCTTCGGAACGTGATCCCCGCACTTCCCGGCACAAGTTGAAAATTACCCCTTGACAGCTTCCTCAAGCCGGCCTACACTGCCGGTCGTCCCCGGTGAAATGGCGCGCGGCTCTCTACCATCACCATCCCGGCGGCCCGCTGGTTTGCTGCCGGTGCCGACCGAACAAGAGGAAGATGGCGCATCCGTCAGGCGACCTACCGAGGAGAGCGAAGTTCGGGTTGAGCAGCACGATTGATCGGAGAGCGCACGCCAAGGGGCACCGAGGCGCCTGCGGCACGCATGCCACGTTAACTTCATTCTTGATCAGTGCTCGTATCTCACCGTAAGGGGGGTGGTTCTGGAACCTTGATCTTGTCGGATGATCAGAGTTCGTTATCGCCACGATAAAAACTATTGAGCTTGACCTTACGAAAACGCTCCACGATGATGACGGGGGCCTCTTTTGGATCGAGCGTGGGTTGAGGTGGGGTCCTAACGCGTTAGGCGAAGCGGTCCAGCGACCGCGGAGGAGGTGGAGATGAACGGAGAAGGACACATTAATCGGTGGTGGCGGGTCGTGGGCGGGCTCTCGATGAACCTCGCCCTCGGCGCGCTCTACGCGTGGAGCGTCTTCGTCGCCCCGCTCGAGAAGGAGTTCGGGTGGAAGCGCGCCGACACCTCCACGATCTTCACGATCGCGGTCGTCGTCTTCGCGCTCTCGTTCGTCCTGGCCGGACGGCTCCAGGACAAGAAGGGGCCGTTCTGGATCTCGGTCATCGGCGGCGTGCGGGTCAGCGTCGGATTCTTCGTCAGCGCGTGGACCACGACCCTCGGCTGGGTCTTCTTCTGGTTCGCCGCGATCGGCGGGATCGGCAACGGCTTCGGCTAC
>JACOUJ010000221.1 GCA_016177865.1 Candidatus Rokuibacteriota bacterium | reverse complement strand
TCCGGCGGCCTAGCATCAGGCCGATTTCGAGATGAACGACCGGAATCTGTTTGACGAGTTACGTCGAGCGGCAGAGAGCCTCGGAGTCGCGGTGCGGATCGAGCCTTTCGAGACTCCGGCGATCGCGGGCGGTGGGCGCTGCGTCTTTCAGGGCGAACAGCTCGTCCTGATCGACGCCCGCGCGCCGCTTCGGGATCGAATCATGGCCCTTGCTCGGGCGCTCTCGGAACTCGAGACTGAGACGGTGTTCATGGTTCCGGAGGCGCGGGAGGTTGTAGAGGCGATGAGGGGGGCGCGCTCGAGATGGAGCAGCCCGGGGGAATAGATACGAGTGCACCGTGAACGGCAAATAAGCTGGCGGTCCGCGGGGCCTGCCGCAGCGAACAGCCCCACGGTGCTCGCTCCGGCACGAGCGCGGGGTGAGCGGTCCGCGTCACCCGGCACAGGCATCCCGGCGGCGTGTCGCGGTGCGCCCCGCGCTGTGGGGCGCCCCGTTCGCCGCGTCACCCGCGGACCTCCGTCGGCGCGTCGTCCACGCGGAATTGCCGGTTAGGGTGCAGTCGTCGATTCTCCACGCATTCCGCAGAAGGGGGGGAGCCGATCATGGCCCAGGATCCTGTAAAGGTAGACCCGGCGCACTACAAGGTCGAATTCGAGAACGCCTACGCGCGGGTGCTGCGGATCAGATATGGCCCCAGGGAGCGCTCGGTCATGCACGAGCACCCGACCGGCCTGGGCGTTCACCTGACCGATGGCCATGCGCGCTTTACGTTCCCGAACGGCAAGACGGAAGAGCTGCGTTTCAAGGCTGGGGAAATCCGCGCGTACCCGGCTGGAGCACACCTTCCGGAGAACCTGGGCGATCAGCCCCTGGAGTTGGCGTTCGTGGAGCTGAAGGCCCGACCGGCCGCGAAGAAGCCGGCACCGGCTCCGGCGGCGAAGAAGCCGCCGGCGAAGAAGGCAAGAAGGTCCAAGTCCCGGTAGGCTGGAGGTGGTGGCAAATTATCGGTCCGGAGCATCCGATGACCTGACGTCCGGCTCTTAGGAAAGACGCACCGTCCCTGGATCGGTCTGTTCTACAGAGTCCGGACAGACTTTCCGGAATCGCGCCGAATCCTATCGAGCGTGCTTCCCGTAGACGCCGCCGCGGCTGACGAAGAGCGAAACCGTCTGGGAGTTCGGCTAGGGCGTCCCCATGGTCGCCGAGTGCTGCATCAGCAGCGAGTAGGGTGGTGCTAGATCCACGCCGTCAGGGTTGTTGAGCCGGCCGGGCTCCCGCCCCTTCTGACCGGTCTTGCCGTACTGCCACACGATGCGGTTCGTCTGCGGGTCCACGACGATGACCCGGGGGTTGTGGTCGTCGTTGGCGATGACCATCCCATTGGGCAGCACCAGGGCGAGCGAGGGATGGTCGAGCGCGTCCTTGCCGTGAGTGACTCAGCTGTACCCTAACGCAGGGACGCGCCCAGCTTCAATAGATCAGATGCCCCATGACTCCCGACCTCTCATCCGCTAGAATCGTCGGCGAGGGCGCGGTCCGAGGGCCTGCTGACAGCGAAGCCGGCAGAGAGGTCTGGCATGACGGTCACCGATCGGATTGAGATGAACCCCAAGGTCATGCTGGGGAAGCCCGTCATCCGCGGGACCCGCATCACCGTCGAGCTGATCCTGCGCAAGCTGAGCGAAGGGGCCACGGAGGCGGATTTGCTGGGGGCCTACCGGCGCCTCACGCGGGAGGACATCCAGGCCGCCATCGGGTACGCCGCGGACACGGTGGCGCACGAGGAGACGGTGGTCGTGGAGCCCGCCAGAGGGCGCAGCCGCAAGTGGGAACACGGTGATCCAAGGAGGTCGTGAGACGGTGATCGTCAACGAGCTTGCGCTTGGGCTTGGGATTGGATGATGGAGGTCTTCGAGGCTGTGCGCACGATGCTCGCCGTGCGGCGCTACCAGGACCGGCCCGTGCCGGAGGCGGTGCTTCGTCGGATACTTGAGGCCGGGCGTCTGACGGGCAGTGCCATGAACACGCAGCCCTGGCATTTCATCGTGGTTGGGGATCGGGAGACGCTGCGGCGGCTGGGAGCCCTGGCACAGACTGGGCCGTATATCGCACAGGCGCCGCTGGCGATCGTGGTAGCGGTTGACAAGAGCCGGTTCGCCGTCTCCGACGCGAGCCGTGCGATCCAGTCGATGCTGCTAACGGCGTGGGCCGACGGGGTGGGCTCCAACTGGGTGGGCTTCGGTGGGCTGGAAGAAGTCAAGGCGCTCCTCAAGATCCCCGCCAAGGTCGATGTGTTGGCGATCCTGCCGTTCGGCTACCCGGTTGGAGTCGTGGGACGAGGCAAAAAGCAGCGGAAGCCACTGGCCGCCGTTGCCCATCGGGAGCGCTACGGCCAGCCCTTCGAGTAGAGTGAGGAGGCGAGGCGAGTTGAGCGATGCCGGCGTCATGGCTTGACTCGCGCCTCGAGATCCGGGCGTCACCGCTTCACGGCCAAGGCACGTTTGCCACGGCACCGATCCGCGCGGGTGAGATCGTCACGATTTGGGAGCACTCTATCCTCTCGCCTGCGGAGGTTGACTCCGCGCACCCCGGCGAACTCTGGCCTCGCCGAGACGGTACGTACATCTGGTCGCCGCCGGATGACGCAGAAACGGCCGAACACTTTCTCAACCACTGCTGCGACCCGAACGTCTGAAGCACCCGGAGTTGTACCCAGGCTTACACGAATCGAGCGAGAGGAGAGACAATGGCCAAGTTCGAGATCGTGCCGCTCGCGGAGCTGAAGACGAGGCTCCCCGCGAAGCTCATGCCGCTGGTGGAGGAGTACAAGGAGAGGCTCGAGAAAGCTATCGGCCGACCAGGGTGGCCGGCTGGTGCTCGAGAAGGGCGACGACCCGAAGGATCTCCGGCGGGCGCTCAAGGCAGCAGCCGTGGCGCTGGACCGAAGGATCCGTTTTCCGGTCCGCGGGGAGGAGGGAGCCGGGAGCTTCTGCCTCGAGAGGACGCGGGGCCGGAAGCCGAGAGTGGCGACGGAGGCGGCTGGCTCAGGTCGGAAGCGGCGAGGGAGACCGAGGAAGGGGGAGTAGGCTCGGGGTAAGCGGAACTGACGGGCCCAGAAGCGAGGGCCGTGTCGGACAGGTGATAGGTTCCAATCGACGGGGTGTTCCTCGGTTGAACCCCGGGGTTGACCCACCGAGGAGGGTGGATATGGCGAACGTCATCGAGACTGCAAAGGGCGCCACGATCGCGTACAACGACAAGAACTGGGACAAGGTGAAAGCGGTGTTCGCCGAGAACGGGATCTACGATGAGAAGGCAACCAGCCGACGCATACAGGGCGTGGGGAAAATCATCGAGACCTGGCAGGGCTGGGCCAAGGCCATCCCGGACTCGAAGGCGACGTTCGTTGGCGAGTACGCGAGCGGCGATACCGCCATCATCGAGGTCGTATGGAAGGGCGGGCACACGGGCGTGCTGCAGACGCCGACGGGCACCATCCCGCCGTCGAGCGCCGTGGCCGATCCCCGTCGCAGCCCGGCGTCCTCGGTCGTCGGCGGGCCTCAACAGAGCAGCGCGGGGAGGGACTCCTCGGGCGATTCGTGGTCCTTCAGCCGGTTCGGGTCCGGATCAGTCGCCGTCCGGCCGGCTGAGTGGGACGGCGAGGAGACGCTCGCCCAACGAGGATCCGTTTCGCACCGGGTCCCTTGGCGATTCTGGACAGCGCGACGCAATGGGTAATTCTGGGGTCGCCACACGGACCAGACATCCTTGGACCACGGTGATCCAAGGAGGTCACGAGACGGTGATGGTCAACGGGATTAGAATTGGGCGATGGATATATCGCACAGGCGCCGCCGGCGATCGCGGTGCCGGTTCGAGTCACTGGATGACTTCGTCTGCCCGCATCAGGACAGATTGAGGGATCGGGAGCCCGAGCGCCTTGGCCATCTTGAGGTTGATGACCAGCTCGAACTTCGTGGGTTGCTCCACAGGCAGGTCGGCCGGGTTGGCGCCTTTCAGGATCTTGTCTACGTAGGTGGCGGCGCGCCGAAAGATCTCACGAAAGGACGCCCCGTAGGCGATAAGGCCACCAGCGTCCACGTGTTGCCTCAGCGCGTACATCGCCGGCAGGCGGCTCTTCGCGGCAAGGTCTGCGATCCGTGTTCGGTGAAGAGTGAACATCCCGTCCAGCGGGACGAGAAGGGCGCCGGCACGCTCCCTGGTCATCGCCGCAAATGCCCTCTCGAAGTCGTCAGGTCCCCGCGCCTCCAGCGTTTGAAGCTGTACCGCTAACGATCGCGCCGCGACCTTCGCCTCTCCCAACAAGAGTGGGTTGGTCTGATTGGCCGGATTCAAGAGGACGGCCACCCGGGAGACCCGGGGGACAATCTCCTTGAGCAGTTCCAGCCGTTTCCCGACTATCCCGGGGGAGAGTTCGGAGGACAGCCCTGTGATGTTCCCCCGTGGCCGCGCCAGGCTGGCCACGAACCCACTCTCCACCGGATCGCCACCCACCATGACGATCGGGATCGTCTGAGTGGCCTTCTTGGCTGCACGTACGGCAGGTGGCGTCGCTACAATCACGTCAACCTTGAGACGGACCACGTCAGCCGCGAGCTCCGGAAACCGCTCGGTTTCCCCCGCCGAAAACCGGCGCTCGATGGCGATGTTCTGGCCGTCTACGTAGCCGAGCTCTCGGAGCCCCTGGATGAATGCCCCCCAAAGACGCGCACCCTCAGGGTCGGTTAGCGGGAGAGTCCACACGAAACCTATCCGAAAGACTCTTCCTGGCTGCTCCGCGCCGGCGGCGAGCGGCGCGGCGAGGAGGGCGATCGTCAGGATGACTGTAAGGACGGGCCGTGCAGCCGTTGTACGAACCCCTCGTCGGAGTCGAGAGGGGCTCAGTATAGCTCGGGGCTTGACTGCCAGGAAGACGCGATTTCGGGGCATCTCCTGGTAGATGAGAGAGCGTTTCAGGGAGGCTTGTCGAGCGCCGGCCCGTCGTTGACAGTCACCTCACGCCGGCTTTAGACTCCGTCCAACTCGCAGATCCTGAGTATCCGGCCTCGGGGGAGGGAGGCGTGCCCCTGGATCGGGTTTCGGATCGTTCACCGACGCCCTCGTTGACCATGCCAATGGCCGCCGGGGGCGTTCGCCTTTGAGTCGGACGAATGGCCGCAGGCGGCGATGCCAGCGTGGTAGCGCGGAGGCCAGGTCCTTTCAGGAGATGAGGTTATGGCTATCCGAAGCCCAAGTCGAACTGGTCAAGCCGGTCTGAAGCCGCGGAGGAAGCGACCTACGAGGCGACGCAAAGTCGCACTCAGTCGACAGATCCTTGCCTCGATTCGGGCGTTGCAGCGGGGCGCGGCTCGGATCGGTGCGGGGGACCTTGGCCACCGTGTTACCGTCCAGAACGGCGCTGAACTCCAGGCGTTGGTCGATCAGGTCAATCGCATGGCCGCCCAGCTCCAGAGATCGTACGCGAAGCTGGAAGAGAAGGCTGAGGCGAGCACTCGTGCGTTGGCCGAGACCCTGGAGCAGCAGACGGCCACCAGTGAGATCCTAAGCGTCATCTCGGGCTCGCCGACCGACATCCAGCCGGTGCTAGATGTGGTTGCGGAGAACGCGGCGCGAGTGTGTGGCGCCGACGATGCGGTAATCGCGCGCCTCGATGGCGACGTTCTGCGAACAGTCGCGGGAACTGGACCCGTGCCGAAACTGCCGCCTCAAGAGGGCTGGCCCGCCTCACGCGGCTCGGTTGCCGGCCGTGCCGTGGTGGACCGACAGACGATCCACATCCACGATCTCGCGGTGGAGTCCGATGCGGAGTTCCCGGTAGCCAAGGCCCGCCAGAGACTCGTCGGCTTCCGGACCGTGCTCGCGACGCCGTTGCTGCGCGAAGGTGTCCCGATCGGGGCCATTTTGATCCGTCGCATGCAGGTGCGCCCCTTCACCGAGAAGCAGCTGCAGCTCCTGGAGACCTTCGCGGACCAGGCGGTGATCGCCATCGAGAGCGTGCGCCTCTTCCAGGAGCTGCAGGCCCGGACCCGCGAGCTGGGCCGATCGGTCGAGGAGCTAAAGGCGCTGGGAGAGGTCGGCCAGGCGGTCAGCTCAACCCTCGACCTCGAGACCGTTCTCGACACCACCGTGTCGCGGGCGAACCAGCTCTCGGGGACGGACGGGGGCGCGGTCTGGGAGTACGACGAAGAGCGCGGGAGGTTCCACCTCCGGATCGCGCACCAGCTCGACGAGGAGCTGGTTCAGGCCTATCGGGTAAATCCGACTCGCCTGGGCGAGGGCGTCGTCGGACGGGCGGGGGCCGCGCGCGGGCCGGTGCAGATCCCGGACGTGCTCGAGGCGGGCGCGTACGAAGAGCGGCTACGTGCCCTGGCCGACCGAGCCGGGATCCGGGCGCTCCTGGCCGTGCCGCTCGTGCGCGAGCAGAGCCTGGTCGGGGCGCTGGTCGTCTGGCGGCGGGAGCCCGGTCGCTTCCCCAAGGAGACCGAGGACCTCCTTCAGACCTTCGCCGCCCAGTCCAGCCGCCACAAGTCCGAATTCCTGGCCAACATGTCCCATGAGCTTCGCACCCCGCTCAACGCCATCATCGGCTTTTCGGAGGTCCTGCACGAACGCATGTTCGGCGACCTGAACCCGAGGCAGGCCGAGTATGTCGGGGACATCCACGCCTCGGGCCGCCACCTCCTCTCGCTCATCAACGACATCCTCGACCTCTCGAAGGTCGAAGCGGGCCGCTTGGAGCTTGAGCTGACGAGCTTCAACCTCCCCTCGGCATTGGAGAATGCTCTCACGCTCGTCCGGGAGCGGGCCACCCGCCACGGGATCCGCCTCGACCTGGCCATAGAGGAACGAGTCGGTGACTACGTCGGCGACGAGCGGAAGATCCGGCAGATTCTTCTGAACCTCCTCTCCAACGCCGTCAAGTTCACCCCCGACGGGGGGCAGATTGAGGTGAAGGCCACGCTCGCCAACGGCGTGATTGAGATCTCGGTGAGCGACACGGGGATCGGGATCGCGCCGGAACACCAGGAGGCGATCTTCGAGGAGTTCCGCCAGGT
>JACOUJ010000313.1 GCA_016177865.1 Candidatus Rokuibacteriota bacterium | reverse complement strand
TCTGCCGGTAGTGAACGATCACATCGGCCCCGCCCTGAGCCAGATGGAGGGCCGTCGCCCGGCCGATGCCGCGTGAGCTTCCGGTGATCAGCGCGACCTTTCCTTTAAAGTCCATGGGCGGGTTATACCCGAGGCCGGCACAGGTGTCAAGGCACGGGCCGGGCTCAGTCCCACTTCCGCTGGTCGGCGATCTTCTTCGCCCCTTCGGGGATCGTGCCCCCTGGCACGATGACCGCCTCGCCACGGACCTTCATCACCTCGCGGATCGCGGACTCGAGCCGGCCGATCAGTTCGGGAGACGCCACGCCCTCCTCGCCCAGCTCCACCTGGAAGGTCATCTGGTCCTGATGGCCGGTCCGGGTCACGACCACCTGATAGCGCGCCACCTCGCGAAAGCGGGCCACGACTTCGTCGGCCTGGCGGGGATGGATAAACATCCCCCGCACCTTCGTCACCTCGTCCGCCCGTCCGCGCCAGCCCAGCATCCGAGCGGCCGTGCGTCCGCAGGGACAGGGTGATTCTGTCAGGAGGGACAAATCTCCGGTTCCAAAGCGGATCATCGGATAGGCGCGGTGATTCACGGTCACGACAACCTCGCCAATCTCCCCGTGCGGAAGCGTGAGGCCCGTCTCCGGGTCGCATATCTGAAAGATGGCGTCTTCCGCGATGTGCATCCCGGCTTTCTCGCGACACTCGTATGCGACGGTGCCGATGTCCGCCGTCCCGTAATGCTGGCGCGTGAGGATCCCGTACTCCTCCTCGAAGCTTCGACGGAGCGATTCGGGCAGCGGCTCCGCCGCCACCTGGGCGACTTCGAGCGGGAGCCGGCCCACGCCCAGCTTGTCGGCCCGCTTCAAGATCGTCATGAGAAAGCTTGGCGTCCCGACGTAACCATTCACCCCGAGGTCGCGGATGATGTTTACTTGAAGGTCGGTGTTGCCGGGGCCGGTGGGGACCACGGCGCATCCAAGAACCGCGAGGCCGCGATCCAGGAGGTGTGCCGCCGGGGTCAGGTGATAGAGAAACGTGTTGACCACCACGTCGCCGGGACGAAAGCCGCAGGCATAGAGCCCGACCTCGGCGCGCCAGGGGCTCACCTCGTCCCCGACCGGCTCGTAGATGGGGCCGGGGGAGACGAAAACGTGACGGACTTCCGCGCGCGAGAGGGTCGAGAACCCTCCAAAGGGAGGATCGGCCTTCTGGAGGTCGGGGAGCGTGCTCTTCTTCATGACGGGGAGCTTGATCAGTCCATCGGCAGCGGACAGATCCTTTAGGCTGAGGCCAGCGCTCTCCATCCGACGGCGGACTCCCGGCGCCCTCTCCCAGGCGTGGCGGACCAACTCACGAAGCCACTCTTCCTGATACCGCCGCCGGGCGCCGGCCGACATCGTCTCCTTGGCCCGATCGTAGTACCCGCTCTTCCGATCCACCGTCACCATCAACCTCGCGGGATGATCAAACGTGGAGCCAGTCTAACCGCGGTGGGGAAGACCGTCAAGGATCGGACGAAAAGCGTCTTGACAGCGCGTCGGCCCGGCCATACCCTGCGACCAGGGGAAGTCTCTCTCATCGAAAGGAGTCGAGCGATGCGTATCGGGTTCGCTCTTCCGCAGATGGGGCCTATAGCAACTCCGAAAACTGTCACGCAGGTTGCACAGAAGGCTGAGGCCCTTGGTTACGACAGCCTGTGGGTTCTGGACCGCCTGCTCTATCCCGTCAAGCCGCAGACCCCGTATGTGGGCACCCCGGATGGATCGTTACCTGATGTCTACAAGCGTGTCCTGGATCCAGTCGAGACGCTGACCTTTGCGGCGGCGCACACGACGCGGATCGCGCTCGGCACCAGCGTTCTCGACATCCCGTTCTATCACCCGGTCGTGCTGGCCCGACAGTTGACCACCCTTGATGTGCTTTCTGGAGGCCGACTTCGCGTCGGATTCGGGCTCGGCTGGTCCAAGGACGAGTTCGATGCGGTCGGGGCATCTGCCCGAGAGCGCGGTCGCCGGGCGGATGAATTTATCAAAGTCCTCAAGGCGATCTGGACGACCGATCCGGTCGAATTCCACGGGACGTACTATCACGTGCCGCGCTCCGTCATCGGTCTCAAGCCGGTTCAAAAGCCTCACCCGCCAATCTATCTCGCCGCCTATGCCCCGGCCGCCCTGAAACGGGCGGCGACGCTGGCGAACGGCTGGCTTCCTGTCGGTGTTCCGGTCGAGGGGATGGCCCAGATGATGACCCACCTCCGGGAGATGGCCAAGGCCGCCGGGCGTGATCCCTCAACGCTCGAACTCGTCGTGCGGGCCAATCTTCACGTCACGGCCCAGCCGTTGGGCGCTGATCGCTGGATCTTTTCCGGGTCACTCGACCAGATCAAAGCCGATGTCGATCGCGTCCGGGCTCTCGGGGCAAATGAGGTATTCTTCGACCCTACCTTCTCGCCGGACGCACAGACGGCCGAGGCGTACCTCGCAAGCATGGAGCGGATTCGACGGCTCGTCTAGGAGGTCTTTCGGCTAATGAGGCGATCTCACAGTTCAGACAAAGGAGGCTGCCAATGAGAATCACACGACGTGCGCTTTGCCTGCTCATGATCGGAGGGCTCGCGCTGGGCGCGTTGGCGCCGGAAGGCCTGGCCCAGCAGC
>JACOUJ010000312.1 GCA_016177865.1 Candidatus Rokuibacteriota bacterium | reverse complement strand
TCTACACCCACGTCTTGAACCGGGGCCCGGCGGGGGTGCGGAGTCCGGCGGACCGGATGTTCTCCCCATGACCCCGCTCGCCGCTTCCTGAGTCAGATGCGCCAAGATACGCTGCGGAGCCACGCTGCCTATCTTGGTGCGTCGACGTCCCGTCAATGGGACGCAACATCGCGAATCGAAAGGACCGGAGGTCGGTCCAGGGAACTGGCGGACCGTCGGGACAGGCCGCGTGGCCTCGCAGCGTTTACCGTCATACGCAGACCTGCATATCCTGTGGCCGAATTCGAGTTAGCCGGACAAATGAAATCTCAAACAAGCCAAGAGCTGGCCGCGACGTTGCCTTGCTTGATGGAACCCATTCGACCGAGATATTCGGACATGAACGCGGGCTCGTGGTGGCGAACGCGGAGGAACGTGCGATGGACCGATTTGTGTTGGTCGTTCTCCTCGTCGGTATGCCTTCCGTTGCGAATGCGGTTGAATACGAGTGCAACGTAACACGAAAGCTGAACTCCGAGATCGTGTATACGCGCGAGCAGCTTCAGCGAGGACAATTCTCTGTACGAATAACAGACAGTCGCGATAAGGCGTCGCTTTCGCGGTGTTCGTTCGCAGCGAGTGCCGGCAAGGTCACGTGCGACCGATACGAGGTGGACAGGATCGCGTTCGACGAGAACGTCAGGATCAAGAAGTACTATGTATTCCGGTCCCAATTCGACGTGCAGGTATTTTCGGATCTCAGTTTCATCGAGAACAACGGGCGAGGTGACATTTCATACGGGAAGTGCGAGGTTGTCTCACCGTGATCAGGGACACGCCGGCTAACATCCGGCTGCACCCGACGGCCGCCGACCATCGCGAGCGGCCGCGGGTGAGCCGGACACGTTAGGCGTTGAAAACAGAGGTGGCTGCGATGACGAAGACTGAATTCCGCAACGCCGTCCGCGCCCTCCTCGTCGAGCAGGTTGCTGACTTGTCCCTGGACGACAAGTTCGCCATTTTTCAGCAATGCTGCATCGCCGCACAGGAGGCCGCGGGGTTCGACGAGGGCAACAAGGGCAAATCGTGGACGGACGAGGAACTGCGGGTTGTCCTCCAGCAGGCCCCCACGAAAGAGAACTGCATGTTGCTGGCCCGCGCATTCCGCCGCGGGTACGGGAGCATTGAGCAGATTTTCCGCTGGGCCGCCTCGACCGATGATGAGGTCGGGGCCAAGCGGCCCGATGATGCGTTCATCCAGCAGATCAAGCGGATCGGCCGGCAGGTCGGGTGGCGAGCCACTTGAGATGGTGTGATGCCTAATTCGAGTTAGGCGCATGAGTAAATGATGACGACGTGGCCGAGAAAGCCGGAGCGCGAACAGTCTGAGATCGAAGGCTTCATAGCGGCGTATGCCCGGCTCCCCGACTCACGACATTTCGAGGTGGTCAGCAAGGGCGAGACGCCCGACTACGTAGTCAGGGATGTCCGGAGTGGCGAAGAAGTCGGTGTCGAGCTGACGTCGGTGTATCTGGATGATCGAAGCGTGCCGGACGTGCACATGCGCGACGACGACGGTCCCGTCGAGATCCGGGAAGACGAGCAGGAGCTGGAGCGCTATCGTAATCGGCTAGTCGGTGCGATTCTCGATAAAATATGCAAGGCCCGAAAGGGTTACGACCGAGCGCGGTCATTGATCCTGGCGATCTACGTCAACGAGTACGTCTCGATGTACCTGCGGGAGGCTGCGGAACTCCAAGCGTTCGTCAAAAGGTACGACGGCCTGTTCGAGGCGATGACACCGTTCTGCGAGGTTGTCTTCTGGAATCTGCCAAACGACGGTGTGCTTCGTGCGCGGCCGAGCAGCCGGAGGGGCCGTTGAGCCGGCGGTTGGTGCGGTGTCGGAACCACTCTTGTGGGAACACGCCGCTCAATGTGGAGGTCGGACAGGCCCGGGCGCTCCTCGAATACGACCTGCGCAACAACCCTGCGGCGTCCTTCACCTTGACGTGCGATCGCTGCGGTATCGAATCCTCCTACACCTACTCTGAAATCCTGGACCTCATCGATTCTCAACACCGACCCCGACCACTGCCCACAGGCCGACAGTGGGCGATCCTGCCGTACGAGCTGACGACGGCCGACACAATGGAGTATCGGGGATTTCTGGCGGAACGTGTCCTCGTGGGAGTTGTCGAACGCGTGCCAGATGCTTGGACCGGAACGCTCCTCAGGCCGTCCCAGTTTGCGCCTCCTCTTGCCCCTGGTGCTCACGTCGGAGGTCCTGTCGTATCGACCTTCCTTGTCTGCGAATGGTGGGCCTCCGGCCAGTCCAGAACGGCCATGCCGGTGGAGGGCGTGCCGAAGGGCTCCATATTCGGCATCTTCTTCGGAAACAAGGGGAGACACCTCATAGAGCTTCAGACGGCGAATCTCTTCTGCAGTAACCCATCATGCAACTTTGTGTTCAGTCCGACACACTCCCAGGTCAAAACGATGCTGGCAGAAGCAAGTCAGAAGCCGATCTCGGCCAACACCAGACCGAATCTGATGTTCACCTGCGAGCTGTGCGGGACCAGTCGCGTTGTTGATGAGTCATCATTCAATGGCCTGTTTCATGTCTAGATTCCGAGCCAGAGCTCGTTCGTCGGGTACGAGGCTAAGCGCCTAACAGCGGCATGCACCTGTCGGGCTTCGCCCGCAGGTGATACCGGGCGTTGGGCAGCGTTGGCAGGTTGAGCGACGCGACGAACACTGCACCGCAATGTTGAACCCGAAGGAACCCTCGGGAGGAGATCAAACGTGGCGCAGCGCGAACGACGCCGGCGCGTGACGAAGTACGTCATCTTTGCGATGCCGGAAGCGCGCACACCCGGTCAGCGGAACCTGTTCTACGCAGCGGATGGCACACCGACCGCCTCTCTGGACCGCGCCGCCACGTTCTTCACGTTTCGATCCGCGGAGGACTTCGTGAGGGAGAAAGGCATCCGCCTAGACGGCGCCATGAAGTACATCGCTCCGCCGATGCACTTCCACGAGTGAGAAGGCGATCAACGTGGGTTGGTATTTCCGGCCGTCGATCTGGCTTCCGCTCAAGTTGCTCATCTTGGCATGGTTGATTTGGGCTTCTCTGTACCACTTGTACTTCAGCGTGCTTCGAGCGTTCGCTCTGACGCGAGTTGTATGGGCCATTCCTGCGGCCGTCAGTTTTGTCTTCGCACTCCTCGCGTTCGTCTTTGTGTGGCCGTCCCTTGTGCCGATCATGCTCGTGCCCGCCGGTGCCTACTTCCTGCAATTCCCGGTGATTGCTGCGATCTGGAAGGACGAGGAGAAGACGCGACGCAGCAATGTTCTCATCACCATCGCCGTCCTTGTCGGTGGGTACATTGTTGCGTTTGTTGCCGCGTGGATCGGCACACTATTGGTAGGCTGGATCGCCGACCTCAACCCGTGCGTCGCCTGGAAGGCTGGTGTCACAGGCAGCCTTGCCCCGCCCCCGGATTGCCGTTGATCCCAGAGAACACAGAATGCGAAGCGCGCACCGTGTGGCCGCATTCACCTGCCCAACAAGCCGTTTCACCTGACAGCGGGCTCGCTCCCTACGGTCGCTCGGTCCGCCGCAGGTGAATGGCAGCGTTCGGCGTCTTCATAGGACTCGAGCCAGAGAAGAGGGAGGAAGGTGGCGAATCCGGAGCAGCGGAACTGGGCGGCAGTCGTCGGTCGCTGGCAGATCGGTCCCGAGGTCGTCCAGTACACGGGACCGCAACCTCAGTATCCACATGCGTTCGGCATATGTCTGACGGATCTGGAGCTGACGGGCGGCGCCATTTCCGTTCGCGTCCGCGCCTCAACGGACGCGGAGGGCCGAATTCTTCTCGGCCATCGCTCACCGACCGAGCGGTATGTCATGGCTGGCATAGGCGGTTGGAACTTCGCTTACACTATTGGCGAATTCGAGCCCGCGCTGGGGTGGAGGGCTTTGGCCGCGGCCGGAACCACGGCCAATCTGTCGCCTCAGGAGTGGTACCAGGTTCGGGTGGCGCCGACCGACCAGCGGCTCTCGCTCACCGTGGGTGGTGTTCGCGTACTGGACAACGTCCTCGAGAGGCCGCTTACTGGTGGCCAGGCGGGTCTGTTCGCTTGGGGACACCAAACAGTCGACTTCGCCGACTTCACCGCAGATCGGCGACCAGGCACCGTATTCGTTGTCATGCAGTTCTCAGAGCCGTACAAGCAGCTCTACCAGGAAGTCATTCGGCCCGTGGCGGAGAGGTTCAAGCTCGCCGCGTATCACGTAGGCGAGGTCTTTGGGCCCGGCCTCATCCTCCATGACATCGCGCAGGGCATCGTTGACGCAACCGTGGTGGTCGCTGAGATCACCCCGGTCAACCAGAACGTATTCTACGAGCTCGGGTATGCCCACGCCCTTGGCAAGCCGACTATTCTTCTAGCGGAGCGTGGGAAGCAGCTGCCTTTCGACATTGGCGGTTACCGTGTCCTGTTCTACGACAACACGATCGCGGGCAAGAGGCAGGTCGACGAAGGCTTCACAAAACACCTTGAAGCCATTCTGCGAGAGTAGCGCAACGCGACGCCGAGTTAGGGGGACGAAGCCAGGACAGGGAGAGCGGTGTACCTCTCTCCCAGATCCCACGGGAGGTGATCGCGGAGTCAGGGAAGGCTGTCTCTGACTTCGCCATCGGGTTTGTGGCACTTCGAGGTAGCGAGTCCGACGAAGACGCTGAACTCGGCGGCTCCGGGACCTTGGTTCAAATCGATGAGGCTTGTGGGATCCTCACTGCCTATCACGTTCTTGAGCGCCTGGCGAGGGACCGCGCGATAGGGCTGATCATCGTGGCGAGGGATAAGCCCCTTCTGCATCGTGTGAGGTTGAAGTCGGAGGCAGTCTGTCCGCTCCGGATCGCCTATGGGAACGGCGGTCCGGAGGGCCCCGATCTCGGGTTCCTGCTTCTCTCGCCGGTTGACGCCGGATGGCTCAGTGCAACTGTGGCTTTGCCGGCGAGCTCACCACGGAACTCGCTCCTGAAGGAGGCTACGCGAGGGTCAAGGCGTTTCGAGGCGCGTGCGGTACCGGCTGGGTAGAGAGGGAATACTGCCGGGAAGAGTTCGACTACTTCGAGTTTGAGGCGGGGTACGGTGGCGCTGACGAACCGCCTCAGAGCTTTGGAGGCTTTAGCGGGGCTGGCCTCTGGCAGGCGCGTTTGATCCGGACGCCGGAAGGGACATTGAGCGCGGAACGTCCGATCCTGTCAGGTGTGGCCTTCTTCCAGTCGCCCGTCGTGGACGGTCGCCGCGTCATCACCTGTCACGGACGTCGAAGCGTTTACATTCATGTGGTTGATGCGATTCGCAATAGGGCCTCCTAACCCTGCGCTGGAGCGGACCGCTGGCTCGCATTCGCTCGCCGCGGCCGCTCACCGCGAGCGTTAGGAACTGTGTTTCTTCTCGATACCGCCACCGGCCGGGTCTGGAGGTACCGCGTGTTGAGACGCGCCCCCGGCTCAGGCCAGATGGCACGCCACGAGCCGTCCCCCGACCGGCCGGAGCGGCGGCTCCTCGG
>JACOUJ010000311.1 GCA_016177865.1 Candidatus Rokuibacteriota bacterium | reverse complement strand
TGTCGGCCAGATCAAGGAGCGCCAAAAAGACCCGCTCGCCGAATTGTAGCCGCTGCTCCCGCTGTTTTCTCAGCAGTTCGTCGATGGCCACCTGCCCCGGCATCTTCTGATAGTCGGCAAAGTAGACAAAGGTCGGAAGGCGGGTCTTCAAGGTGTTAATGGCGCCCATCATCGGATCGCCGCTAGGAAATGCCCGCTCCAACGCGTTCAGTAGCGCGGACTGCGGTACAGAGGGACTGGCTGTGGACCTTAGCAGGCTGATCAGTTCCGCGATCGTTTCCGCTTTCTCTAGGGCGCTCATTTCCTCGTGATACAGCGCGGCGGACCTAAGAAAATGCGCGACGACTTGCTTCTGGTTGATGTTGAGCTCCCAGTACTGCTTGTTGTCATACCCTTTCGTGATAGTGACCGTCGCCGTCTTGAGGGCGTCAGGCCCGAATTTCTCTCTCAGGGCGTGCTGGTCCGCGTCATCGAGCTCCCAGACCGTGGTGAGGACATCATCCGGGCTGGACGCTCGCCGCTTCTTGTAGTCCGTCCATCTGACTCTGGGGTACTCGAGGTAGCTGAATTCGCCTTCCTCTCTCACGGCAGCGTTGAGCTTGTAGATGGCTTGGAGAAGCGCAGTCTTCCCAGACTCGTTCTTTCCCACGAGACAGGTTACGGGTTCGACGGAAAATTCGTTGGAATCCTCGATACATTTGAAGTTCTCTACCCTCACGGAATTCAGAATCATGGCGACGACCTCCCCGGCTGTCAATGAAGTCTTTGTCCGGCCGTGGAGTTGCAAGAATCGTGCCGCATCAACGCTAACTTAAAGGCGCTCCTGCCCTACGGCATAGTGGCGCGAAGAAACGAGTGAACCTCAGCCCCCCGGACATCTCCGTTGAGAACCCCGCGTGCCCATTCTGGGTCGTCGTCCCATAAGGAGGAAAGATCACGAGTCTATCCTAACTTCTCAAGTTCCCTGGCAAGTTCCCGGCTGGGGCTCAGGTCGTAATCATTCTGGGCCTGAACAAACCCCCAAACTTCATTCCTTTCGAGTCGAGGGCTTGCGCACAAGCTCCTCCATGAGCTCCGTCTGGATTTCCTGGATTTCCAAAAGCCGCTGCCATTGATGAGTCAACAGCAAATCCATCTTCCCGTTAAGGTGACGAATCTCCAGCTCGGCCTTCAGATTGATCCGATAGTCGTGCTCCGCGCGCAAGCGATCCTTTGCCTCCTGTCGGTTCTGACTCATCATGATGACGGGAGCCTGGATCGCCGCGAGGCACGACAAAACCAGGTTGAGAAGGATGTACGGGTAGGGATCAAAAGGCCGCCACAGGAGGGCGATGGAGTTGATGACGATCCAGATTGCGAGAACAACCCCAAAGCTGATGATGAAGCGCCAGCTGCCGCCAAACTCCGCGACCTTGTCGGCCACCCGCTCGCCGACCGCCAGCTCACGGTCAAATTCAACGTTGATATTCTTGGAGAGGAGTTCGTGCTCCTTGAGACTCCTCATGACCTCTTGTTCGAGGCTCGACAGCTCTCCCTTCCCCTCCACCAGAGCCTCTTGCACGTACTCTGTCCTGAAGTGATTCAGGTCATCGAGGCAGATGAACCCGCTCGAGGACCAGTCCGGATATTTCTTTTTGATCGTCTCGACGACAGGACCGCGGACCATGTCCCCGGGCAGGATCTCGCCCCGACTCTTTTGCTTTTTGCAAATCTGGCAGAGAACCGTCGCCTGTTGCGTTCTCACCGTGTCCTGTCTACTCCACTGTCTCGATATCCGTTCCTTTGCTACACCGCGACTTTGGGGAGGCCGGTCAAGGCTTCGCGGACTTTCTCTGCGGGGTACTCGTAATCCTCGAGCTGGCCGGCCAGGTAGCGCTCGTAGGCCCCGAGATCGAAGTAGCCATGGCCAGAGAAATTGAAGACGATGGTCTTCCGCTCTCCTGATTGCTTACATCGGAGCGCCTCGTCAATCACTACGCGGATGGCATGGGCCGCCTCAGGGGCGGGCAGGAACCCCTCGGCCTTCGTAAAGGTCAGGGCCGCCTCGAAGGTCGGGAGTTGGGGGACCGCCACCGCCTCGATGACCTTCTGGTCGTAGAGCGCACAGACGAGCGGCGCCATGCCGTGGTAGCGCAGACCCCCGGCGTGGATGGGGGCGGGGATGAAGCTATGCCCCAGAGTGTACATCTTGAGGAGCGGGGTGGTCTGGGCGGTGTCACCGAAGTCATACACGTAGAGGCCCTTGGTCAGGCTCGGGGCAGCCGTGGGCTCCACCGCAATGACTCGAAGGTCCTTAGCCCGGTCCGTAAGCTTTTCTTGAAGGAAGGGGAAGGCGAAGCCGGCGAAATTGGAGCCGCCCCCGATGCACCCCACCAGGATATCGGGCGCGTCCCCGGTCAGCGCCATCTGCTTTTTGGCCTCGAGACCGACGACGGTCTGATGGGTGAGGACGTGGTTGAGGACGGAGCCGAGGGAGTACTTGGTGTCTTCGCGCGTGGCCGCGTCCTCCACCGCTTCGGAGATGGCGATCCCCAGGCTCCCGGTGGAGCGGGGGTCCCGGGCCAGAATCTGACGCCCAGCGTGGGTATCCGGGCTCGGGCTCGGCACGACCTGGGCCCCCCAGGTTTCCATCATGACACGCCGGTAGGGCTTCTGATCGTAGGAGACGCGCACCATATAGACCTTGCATTCCAGCGCAAAGACCTGGCAGGCAAAGGCCAGCGCGCTCCCCCACTGCCCTGCGCCCGTCTCGGTCGCGATGCGCCGGACTCCCTCCTGCTTGTTGTAATAGGCTTGGGCGACCGCCGTGTTCGGCTTGTGGCTCCCCGCCGGACTCACCCCCTCCCACTTGTAGTAGATGCGGGCCGGCGTCCCGAGGGCCTCCTCCAAGCCGAGCGCCCGGTAGAGCGGGGTGGGCCGCCACAGGCGATAGATCTCGCGCACCGGCTCGGGAATCTCAATCCACCGCTCCTGGCTGACCTCCTGCTTGATCAGCTCCATCGGGAAGAGAGGCGCCAAATCCTGAGGCCCGATCGGCTTGCCGGTCCCGGGATGGATGACCGGCGGGAGCGGGGCCGGCAGGTCGGCTTGAATGTTGTACCACTGGGTGGG
>JACOUJ010000310.1 GCA_016177865.1 Candidatus Rokuibacteriota bacterium | reverse complement strand
TGCCGCCTGCGGCGGGCACGCGCCCGTCAACACCCTCGCCGGCATCCGCAAAGCGATCGATTTCGGGTCCGACGCCGGCCGGATCGAGTGGGCCGGGTGGCAGCTCGTGCACACCGCGACCTTCGGGTCGCCCAGCTCCCGGAGCCGCCGACCGTGCACGGAAGTGACGTACTCGGCCACCTGGTCCACGCGCAGCGAGGGGTTGTAGCGCCTCATGAATCTCGCGTCCGAGTGACAGCGCCCGCAGAGCTGAGGCACGTCCTGCCGCCTGGGCTTTCCGACGAATCCCTTGGCCGCATCCATCGCCTCCATCCCCGACGCCTTCGCGTCACCGCCGTGGCAGGCGACGCAGTCGAACCCTTTCGCAGCGTGGATGTCCTCGCCAAACTCCTTCACGGGTTTGATGAGGCGCTCGTCGCCGATCTCGACGTGACAGGTCACGCAGCTCGAGGCCGCCCGGGGCTGCGCGAGCACGAGGGCCGGCCATGCCAGCGCCGCAGCGAGAACGCCGATCACGCACGCTCCCAGCATCTTCGCGGACATCAGCGACTCCGGTCAAGCCCCTGAAGAAAGCTCACGAGG
Source organism: Candidatus Rokuibacteriota bacterium (assembly GCA_016177865.1). Classification (GTDB taxonomy): domain Bacteria; phylum Methylomirabilota; class Methylomirabilia; order Rokubacteriales; family JACOUJ01; genus JACOUJ01. The sequence goes on along the minus strand of JACOUJ010000310.1, from coordinate 5,973 downwards.
TCTGCCATCTCCTCGGGCCGGAACTCGGGCCACGAGACCCTCCGCCGCTCGCTTCGGTCCTGCATGATAAACGAATGATTCCAGAGCGCCGAGATGACCGCGGCGGGCGAGTCCAGGCCCTTCGCCCGGGAGAGATCACCTGCGGTCCTCCCTCCCTCGCCCGCCACCGCGTGGCACCCCATGCATCCCTGTGACGTCAACAGTTCTCGCCCCTTGCGCGCTTCACCGGGCTCAGCGAAATACTGAACCGAGTAGAGGTAGGCCACGATGTCGGCCATCTCGCCGGCCTGGAGCTGGGGAAGAACGATACGCCGCGCCCTCGCCGCCTCCATCATCCTCGGTGCCTTGTTCCACATCGCCGCCGCGAACTGGGTCAGGCTCTTGCCGAGACCCCGCTCGACCAAGTCTGGCCCCACACGGGCGCCCTGGCCGGCGACGCTGTGGCATTCGATGCAGCGCTTCTCGACGAAGAGACGCCGCCCCTCGTCTGCCCGCCCTGGAAGGACGAAGAGCGGCCCCTCCACAAGAGTCGGCGAGGCTGACTTGATGTACGTGATCAGGTCGATCAGCTCGGACTCCCGGAAGGTGGGGCGTTCGATCCTCTTGGCCCGCATCGCTTCGGCCATGGCAGGGCCGTGATTCCACATCGCCGCCGCGACGAGGATGGGCGAGCCGAACTCCTTGAGGAAATCGAGGTTCGGGCCGATCACCCCGCCGGTCCCGGCGATCTGGTGGCAGACCACACACTTCTTCTCGGAGAAGAGCCGCCGGCCAGCTTCGGCTTTCCCGGGGGGATCGAAGTAGTCGAGCGTGAAGAGGAAGGCCATAAGGTCCCCCGTCTCCCGCGCATCCAATTGGGGACGAGGGATCCCGAGCTGGCGCATCCGGTCGGCCATCCGCGGAAGGTGGTTCCACATCGAGGTGGCAAGGTCGTAAAACGACCGCGGACGCCGGATCCGGCCGAGATCGGGCCCGACCTTGCCGCCAACCCCGTTGACCGCGTGACACTTGACGCATCCCTTGGCGCCGAAGACGCGCGAGCCGGCGACGGGGTCCTGGGTCGGGCTGAAGAGGGGCTGGGCCAACGCCGGGTAGAGAAGCACGAGGAGCAGAAGTGTAAGAGGAATAATTCCGGATACAGCAACCCGATCCATCGACCCCCTCTGCACAGAGTGTCGCGCCACCGCGCCTCGAGGCGCTACGGCGCCGGGAGGGGGCAATCCCCCCTCCCGGTGATTTCTTCCGGCCTGGACTACTCGAACCCCAGCTTCAGCACGCCCGGCGTGTACGCGTGACGCACCTGAGCGTTGTCGAAGACGGCCACGCCGAAGGCATACTGCTTCTTCAGGTCGCGAAACTGGACGTCGAACTCGCCGCTGGTCACGAGCTTCCGGGCGATTTCGATCGTCCTCACGCCGTCCTTCCAGGCGTGCTTCGCCGAGATGTCCCCGCGGTCACCGGTGAAGGGCGCCACGATGATCCCCGGCACCTCGTCACCGGCCTTGTACTTCGAGGGGTCGAGCGGCTCTTTCTCGCTGTCCACGATCCAGTACGGCGGCGCCGGCTTGTTTCCCTTGAGCGCGAACTTCGGGCCCTTCTTATCGTCGCTCAGGTTATCCGCGTACCCGCCGCCGGTCTTCGGGTCGCTCTTCCGTCCTGCCGCGGGTGCCTTCTCCTTATCATAGCGGGTGTTCGTCACGTACTGGTCGTCAATCTGACCGACAGGTCCCGTGCGCACGCCCTTCCAGTGCCACATGTCGAGGAGCTCCCCGGGGTCCTTCGTGTACTTGTTGCCGTACGGCTTTCCCTCCCCGGTGTGGCAGGCCGACAGACACCCCCGGGCCTCGAAGGCCGGGGAGCTGATGTTCCAGAGGATCGCCATCTTGTCTTCGTAATAGAGGTTGTTGTCCCCTCCCTTGTCGTCGGGGTCCGAAAGCTTCTTCCAGGAGCCATCGGCCTGCTTCACCCACGGGCTGCGGCGGACGCTGTCGGTGGGGTCTTTGTACTGCGCGAGGAAATAGATCGTGTCGGCCGTATAGACGGCGCGAACCGTCACTTCCGTGGTCCCTCCAGGTAGGTTGCGGCCGCCCACGACCTTAACGGTGAGCGGCGCGGCCTGCTTCCAGAGGTCCTCCACCACGCCGTCGAGCGTCGGCGGGGCGGCGACCTTCTTCGCGGTCAAGATGTTCTTTTGCTGCGCCTCGAGCGGCCAGGCAAAGAATCCCAGGCCGACTCCCGCCGCCAGCAGGATTGCGGGAAATATCCAGTTCAACCAGCGCTTCATGATCATCTCCTCTCAGGGTTAAGTGGTCTTACATCCCATGACGCATTCCCATGGGTTGGTTCAACAGTATGACGCCGATCGCAGTGAAGATCAATGACAGGGCCACCAGCGGGATCATGGCCCGGCTCGCGACCCGCGGGTCGGGGTAGACCTTGATCGAGAGCCGGCGGCCAGCCACCAACGACAGCACGAAGAACCCGACGACGAAGATGGCCTGGATCAATTCGACGACCGGCTCCGCGGCCAGAGGGAGGATCTGCCAGTCGGGCTCCCCGAGCGAGAACGGCGTGTAAAGCGCGACGGCGCGCTGAACGGCCGGGATGATCCCGCCTCCTTCGAGGAGCAGATGGCCGAGGTTGTGGGCCAGGTGCATGGCCAGCCCCACCGGGATGAGCACGTATCCGAAGATGACAAACGTCCGCCTGAGGCCGAGCCTGTGGACCCCTACCAGGTGCTGGGCTAAGGCCGCCCCGGCCAGGACCACCAGGGGCACCACTACCAGCGCACCCCCGAGGAGCACGGCCGATTCGACCAGGCCCAGGTACGTCACGGGCCTGAGGCCCGCGCGGACCCATCCGGGAAGCCAGCGAGCCAGCCCTGAGACCCACCCAGACCACGCCGTCAGCATCTGAGCCGTCACGAGAAACGTCAGGCCCACCAGAATCACAGCCAGATACGCCTCGTCCAGGACGCGGCGCCCCGAGGTCCAGAGGTCCCGGCCCAACGCGCGAATCCTCAAGGCCAGGTTATGCGGCGGGCAGGCCTTCACGCATTCGAAACAGAGATTGCAGTAGGTGTTCCGATCCATGGTCATGGGAAACTCGAACATGGGGCACCCTGCCCCCTTCTCGTTTCCCCGGTAGCAGTCCTGGTCGCATTCCTTCCGGCAGCGCGCGCGCTCGTCCACACGCAGCTCGACGGGGGCAATCATGGAGTAGAGACCCTGGAGTCCCGTGATGGGGCAGAGGTAGCGGCAGAACGTCCGCCGCGCGAAGAAGAGCCCCGTGAGGACCGACGCGACGCCGAGGAAAAGGATGAGCCAGGCGGTCATGCGAGGGGATCGGATGACCCCGAGCTGCTCGTCCGCCCAGGTAAGAAGGACGAAGGCGAACGTGGCCAGCCAGAGGTGGCGCAGGGCCTTCGGGAACATGCGCTGTGTTCCGGTGGCCCTGGCGGTCCATTCATTCAGCGCTCCGAAGGGGCACATGACGCACCAGAGCCGCCCCACCAGGACGAAGGAGAAGACGATCCCCGGCCACCAGAGGATCCAGGTCAGTTTCGTCGCCAGGTTCACCGCGCCATCCTGGACGTCCACGAGGCCGATCAATACCACAGCAGCCGTGAGGAGCAGTACCGGGATCTGAAGCGCGGGCGCAAAAGCCGGCGAAGTCAGCACCTGCCGGAGCCACGGGATCTCCAGGAGGTTCAGTGCGGCCGGTCTCTTGATCCTCGCCTTGAGCGTCGCGGCGTACACGCTGACCAGGGCAATCCCAGTGACCAGGGCCAGAAGCGTCCAGACGGCAACCCCCATTCCCGGGGCACGCCCGATGCCGACCTGAAAATCCACCACGAGAGGCGGCGCGAAGATCCGCCCGTCAAGCTCTTCCATGACGACGCGGATCTGGTGCATGCCCGTGCGCGCAGGTGTGAGTGCGACGACGTAGTTCCCGGCCCAGGTCGTTTCGGTGGCGGCATTGAGCTCGGGAGGAGTGCCGACTGGTGCAAGACCGACGAGGACCCTGCCGCCGGAAATCGGGCGCAGCGGAGAGTTCTTGAAGATCTTGGCGACCAGTTCGCTCTCCTGGCCCAGGGCAAGGGGCGACGGGCGGCTCAAGAGCTCAACCTGGTAGCCCTGGACTGTGACCAGACTCGTCTCGCCCAGGGCCTTGGCCCCGCCGTGATCGCCGTGAGCCCACGCCGCGACGGGGAGGAGGACGAGCGCTGCACCGAGCAGGCGGGCGATCATCGGCCGTATTTCCTGTCGATCTCCGCCCGGATCTCAGCCACCTGGTACCCCCCCTTCACCATCCGAGACGCATCCAGCGCCTCATCCATGCAGATGTCTCAGGTGGCCGCGTGACCGTCGGTGTAACACGAGAGCAGGCTCTTGTGTCCGAGGTGCTTGTCGCACTCGCAGTAACAGTAGAGTTGATCGAGGACGCCAGGGATCTCCCGCGCGACTTGGTGGGCAAGCCTGGCCTTCCCGACGAAAAGGGCGGGATCAAGGGTCGGACGGGTCTCCCGCCGCACCGTGGCCGGCAGGACGGTCGCGGGGGAGCGTCCGGAATCACTAGTTCCAACTCCGGGCGACGGCGCCCAGGCGCGCCAACCGAGCCCGATGCCAACGACGAGAACCACGACCAGAGTGATGACCCACCAGTATGGTGGTTTCTTTCTGGAGCCCAGCGGCTCGGCATTACCACGCTGACCCATGGGTTTCCTCCTCGAGCAAAGGACTGCACTCCTTCGATCAGACAGCAACGCCTGTGCCAAGCAGTCGCCTGATGCTAAGCCGTTGGAAAATTGGCGATCGCGCGCGAGAGGGATGCTGCTGGAAAGGGACATTCGAGGCGATGGTGGGGCGGCCCCGCCCCACCCACCCGGGGCCGGGTATTACTGAGAGCCTGGCTTCGAAGGAGCGGCCTTCGGGACCGTTACGAGGTAGGCCGAGATGTCCGCCAACTCCTGACCGGTGAGAAGCGGCCAGGCGATCTCTTGCTTCTGAGCCTGCGCCTCCATGTAGCGGCTGTGGTTCCACATCCCGGCAATGAGCCCGGCCGGGGAAGCGACGAATTTTGATGTCGCAAAGTCGGCGCCGATTTTCCCGCCCTTCCCTCGCACCGAGTGGCAGGTCAGACACGCCTTGCTCTGGATAAGTTGCTGGCCTCGGCTCGCACTGGCTGTCTGATCGAAGTAATGCGAGACGTAGAGATAAGCGACGACGTCGGCCATCTCCTGCCCGGTGAGCCGAGGAACCTGGATGCCGCGCTCCTTCATCCTGGTCCACATGGTTGGCCCGTGGTTCCACATCAAGGCGGCAAACTGAGTGAGACTCACATGGTGGCCTCGCCGGCCGAGGTCGGGGCCCACCGTGCCGCCCCTGCCGCCAACTCGATGGCACACATTGCATCGCTTCTCACTGAAAAGCTTCTGCCCCCGCTCAGGCGCGCCGGGGACGACCTGCGCGGTCTCCCCGCTCCCGTCCTTCGCGGCCCGAACGATGTAAGCAATAAGATCCAGCATCTCTTTTCCCTGGAACGTGGGCCGCGGGATCCCCTTCTCCTTCATCGCCTCGGCCATCTCGGGCCCGTGGTTCCACATCGCCGCGGCAACGAGCACTGGCGAATTCGCGCGCTTGAGAAAGTCCAGGCCGGGGCCGACGCGACCGCCTTTGCCTCCCACCTCGTGGCACTGGACGCACCCCTTCGTCGCATAGAGGGCCTCTCCCGCCTTCGGATCGCCCAGCTCGTCGTAGTACTGGAGGGTGAAGAGAAAGGCGATCACGTTCGACATCTCCGTCGGGGTAAGCGTCGGCCGCTCGATCCCGGCCTCGCGCATCCTCGCCCCCATGCGAGGCAGATGATTCCAGAGCGCCGCCCCCAGCTCAAAGAAGCTCCTCCCCGTCTGGATCCGGCCGAGGTCGGGGCCCACCGTGCCGCCCCTGCCGCCAACTCGATGGCACACATTGC
>JACOUJ010000309.1 GCA_016177865.1 Candidatus Rokuibacteriota bacterium | reverse complement strand
CTGCAGGATCATCGCACGGTACGGCATCGGCGTTGACAACGTCGACCTGGTCGCGGCGACTCGCGCCGGTATCCTGGTCACCAACGTCCCCGACTACTGCATCGATGAGGTGTCAGACCACGCCCTCGCGCTTCTCCTGGCGCTCGCCCGGCGCATCGTCGCGGCCGACCGGGCGGTGAACGCCGGCGCCTGGGACGTCGTCGCCCACGCGGGGATTCGCCGGCTGCGCGGACAGACGCTGGGCCTTCTTGGTTTCGGCAAGATCGCCATTGCCCTCTCGTCGAAGGCTCAGGCACTGGGGCTCTCCGTGCTGGCACACGACCCATACCTGGACGCGGGACTCATCGCCCGTCACGGCGCGCAGGCGACAGACTTCGACACGCTCCTGGGCGAATCGGACGTGGTCTCGATTCATGTCCCGCTCTCGCCCCAGACGCGCGGGCTCGTCGGGGAGCGGGAGCTCACGCGCATGAAGCCAACCGCATTCCTGATCAACACCTCGCGCGGCGGCATCGTGGACGAGCAGGCGCTTGCCGTGGCCTTGAAGCAAGGCCGACCGGGCGGCGCGGCCCTCGACGTGCTCAGTACTGAGCCGCCGCCGCCGGATCACCCACTCCGGCAGGCACCGAACGTGATCCTCACTCCACACCTTGCCTTCTACTCTCGCGAGTCAGTGGTGGAGCTCCAGACCAAGGCCGCGGACGAGGTGGCGCGGGCTCTCAGGGGCGAGCCCCCCCGCTCGCCGGTCAACCCCCAAGTCCTCGCCCGCTGATGGTTGCGATCCCTCGGCTTCTATGATAGAACCCTGTGCATCGGCTCCGGTTTGGCAGCCTGGTTGATAAGGCTTGATAAAGGAGGAATGAAGATGGCGACCAATGTGACCCCGTGGCATACCAACAAGTGGTTTGTGAGCCCCTGGAACTACCAGGACGAGGTGACGCTCGGGACCTCGATACCCAAGCAGGTAAAGATCCACGACGTGTGCCTGCGGGACGGCGAGCAGCAGGCGGGGATCGAGTTCACGCCGACGGAGAAGGTGCGGCTGGCCACCATGCTGGCAGAGGCCGGCATGCATCGCATCGAGGCCGGCATGCCGGCCGTCTCGCCGATGGACGCCAGGGCCATCACCCAGATCGTCAAGGAGAAGCTGCCGGCCGAGATCTTCGCATTCGCCCGCTGCATGAAGGAGGATGTGAAGCGGTGCGTGGACACGGGCGCGAAGAACATCATCATGGAGGTTCCGTGCAGCGAGCACATCATCGAATACGCCTACAGGTGGACGCTGCAGCGGGCCATCGACACCAGCATCGAGGCCACGCAGTACGCCAAGTCGCAGGGGCTCTATGTGGTCTTCTTCCCCATCGACGCCTCCCGGGCCGAGATGGACTCGTACCTGAAGATCATCGACCAGGTGGCCACTCAGGGGCACATGGACGCCCTGGCCCTGGTGGACACCATGGGCGTCCTCTCGCCGCACGCGGTCCGGTACTTCGCGCGCCACACGCGCGAGCGGATCAAGAAGCCGCTGGAGACGCACTTCCACATGGATTTCGGCATGGGGGTGGCCAATACCGTGATTGCCGTCACCGAGGGGGCCGAGGTGATGCATACCACCATCTCCGGCATCGGCGAGCGCGCGGGGAACACGCCCACCGAGGAGACCGTGCTGGCGCTCCTCACCATGTACGGAATGGACATGGGCATCAAGACCGAGCGCTTCACCAAGCTCTCTCAGTACGTGCGCAAAATCGCCAAGCTCGCCATGCCCTCCAACCGGTCGATCGTGGGGGACATGCTCTACGACATCGAGTCGGGCATCATCGCCAGTTGGTACAAGAACGCGGGCAAGGAGCACTTCCTGGAGGTCTTCCCCTTCAAGCCGGAGCTGGTGGGCCAGCGGGCGCCCCGGGTGGTGCTGGGGAAGAACAGCGGGCTGGACTCCATCCGGATGCATCTCGGGCGGATCCGGGTGAAAGCCACTGACGATCAGGTGAATGACATCCTGATGCGGGTCAAGCGCGCCTCCCTGAAGAAGAAAGGGCATTGGTTGGAACGGGGATTCAGACGCTGAATGCGCAGCAGCCCGGGTTCAAACGCACGATTCTACAGAAGCAGGATCTCAGCGCTCAGGGCCGCGAGGGCGTGATGTTGGTGGCAGAATTTGCTCCGGGCGCTGCGGCAGGGAAGCACACCCACCCGGGTGAGGAGATCGGCTACGTGCTGGAAGGCTCGCTCGTGCTGGAAGTCGAGGGAAAGCCGGCGGTCACGCTGAAAGCGGGCGACGTGTTCTTTGTCGAAGCCGGACGGGTCCATGACGGCAAAAACCCCGGCAACAAGGCTGCAAAGGTGGTGTCGACCCTGGTCGTCGAGAAGGGCAAGCCGCTCGCGACGCCGGTGAAGTGACCCGGCGGCGCCACGATCTTGCGCGCGGGGTGAGGCGCCAGAGGCTGAGTGAGGACAGTGAGGGGGTGGCCCCCCCCGAGTGATCTAGCTGACCGCGAGTCGGGGAAAGAGCGCCAAAGCGTTCTCGCGTTCCACCTTGCAACGCTGCGCTGCGTCAAACCCTTCGAAATTCGAAATTCCCTCGATCGTCTCCATCAAGACTTGCTCCACATTGGGGACCGCAAACGGATAGTCCGAACCGAAGAGGATGTGCGACGGCTCAACCACGTCCAGAAGAGCGCGGAGCGAGACCCGTTCCCGCCGGCCTGGGATCATATAGGGCCGGGTGGGCGGCGCGTGGAGCGGACACCCTCTCATACGTAGTGAACGAGCACGGAGCGGCGTCCCGTCTCTGTTCAGCCGCGGGCCTTCTCCATGAACTCGGTGCGGAGGGCCTTCTTCCAGTCCGGGATGGCGCTGATCTTCTTCTCCTTCAAGAGCCCCTCCGCGATCTGCTGCATGTAGGGCCTGAGGTCGCCGGGGAAGCCTGGATCCACCTCCACGTTTCCCATCGCCTTGGCGAACGTGTCCCGTGTCATCTTGTAGCCCTTCGACGTGAAAAAGGTGTAGATGACGTCCGCCACCTTGGCGGGATTCTGCTTGAAGTCCCGCCCGACATCCAACCAGGCCTTGAGGTACTCGACCACGGCCGCCGGCTGCTTCTCGACGAACTCCGAGGTGGCGACCATGAAGACCGGCATCGGGTCGTAGTCGTAGAGACTCACGACCGTCGTCGCGATCCCTTCGGCTTCGGCGATCGAGCAGTAGGGGTCCACGGTGACGAACGCGTCGATGGCCTTGGCGGCCGCCGCGGCCACCATCTCGTTCACGTTCATCTTGACCTCCTGGTAGTCCCCCTTCCTGAGGCCCGCCCGCGGCGCGATGATGTCCACGAACGTGTTCCCGATCGAGGAGCCCGCCTGGTTCCCGATCTTGAGGCCGCGAAGTTGCTCGACCTTCGTGATATTCAGCTCCTTCCGCGCCATGACCCGCGAGGTCTTCCCCACCTTCTCGATCTGGGCAATGGCCACGAGCCCCCCCTTGTCGTGGCCGGTCACGAAGGCCTGGCCGGCGTAGGTTCCGAGGTCCACCTGGCGCGCCACCATTTGCTGCATGGTCAGATTCCCGGAGGCGACGGCGAACTCCTCGAACTTGAGCCCGCGCTTCTCGAGAGCGCCCGAGCGGAGCAGGTAGTAGGTGGGCATCCCCCAGATGTTGGTCTGGTACCCTTGGCGAATGGTCGGGGCCTGGGCCAGGGCCAGGTCGCGGCCAAGCGCACTCGTCACCAGGACACCAGTGCCTGATAGAATCAGAAATTCACGCCGTGTCACCGTATTCTCTCCCATGGTTTCCCCTCCCTTGCCGCCCCCTGGCGGCTGCCCTATTCTACTCCAATCTGATCAATCT
>JACOUJ010000308.1 GCA_016177865.1 Candidatus Rokuibacteriota bacterium | reverse complement strand
GGGGCGAGCTGACCCTCCGGGTTCGCTGGTACATGCAGCCCAACCGGCCCGGTCAGGAGATCCAGGTGATCCGGGAGTTCATCGAGAAAGTCAAGCCGGGGAGTGGCGACGACTGGCTCAGGCCCGTCGGCATCGGGGAGCAGGTGACCGTGGGGACGTTCGACGGCGACGCCTTCGTCCCCAATCCGCCCACGTTTTCCCCGCAGGCCCTGGAGGACTGGAAGACGATCGTAAAGATGATCGCGGACAGCGGTTGGCGCTTCCAGGCGCACGCGACGCGCGACAACTCCGTGCGCCAGCTCCTTCCCGCGCTCGAAGAGATGAACAAGCAGATCTCTCTCAAGGACCGCCGGATCGCATTCGCCCACCTGGAGGACGTGACCGTCGAAACGATCGAGCGGATCAAGGCCGTGGGCGGCGGGATCACGGTCCAGGACCGCTTGATCTACCACGGTGAGGACGTGGTACGCAGCCTGGGGCGGGATTTTACCCGACGGGCCCCGCCACTCAAGACAATGCTCAGCCGCGGCATTCCGGTCGGCGGCGGCACTGACGCCACCCGCACCGCGCCATACCCGCCGTTCTGGTCGATCTGGTGGCTGATCACCGGCAAGACCCTGAGCGGGGAGTCGATCCGCGGGCCCGAGGAAAGCCTGAGCCGCGAAGAAGCGCTCAGGCTCTACACGACCGGGAGCGCGTGGTTCAGCTTCGACGAAGGCAAGCTTGGCTCCATCGAGGCCGGCAAGCTGGCGGACCTGATCGTGCTCACAGCCGACTACTTGGCCGTTCCCGAGGACCAGATCAAGGATCTGCACTCGGTCCTGACGATCGTCGGTGGCAAGCCGGTCTATGGCGAAGCGGAGTACGCGGGGCTCGTCCCGCGGTAAGTGCCCGGCTGAGGTCAAAGCGATGCTGATCCGCCGGGGCCGGTCCAAGGAAGCGAATAGGGTCGGGGGATTGGTGGCACGTACGTAAACATCGGGCCGAGGGAGCGGCGAAAGCGGCTCGTGGCGGGCGTCGCCATTGGTGGCGGCTCGGTGCGTTCGTCCCCCTCTGGATCGGCGCTCTCGGCATCCTTCAGGCGCGGGCGGGAACGTGAGTGATTCTCGGAGCGCGCGGCGCGCGTAACCTGGACCGGGGCGAAGAGAGGATCCGCGATGTCGCGGTCGAATCCGCGCTCCGCCGTCGGGCGCGTCGCGTTCATCTTGAAGCCGTGCTCTTAGCCGCGGCGCTGACTGCGCTCGTGCTTGTGCTATGGAGGAATGGATGATCAAACCGATGCACGTGGCCCACGTGAATCTGAATGTCACGGACCTGGATCGGGCCATTCGGTTCTACACCGAGATCCTGGGTTGCCGCGTCGCTTTCCACTATGAGGGCGCGGTGGCGTGGCTCAATTTCGGCCAGTATCGGGACGGCGTGGGCGGGCTCGGCGAAGGGTTCCACGACATCGCTCTCTTCAAGGTCCCGCATCCCGCGCCGGAGGACCATCGGAAGCGGGCTGGTATGAACCATGTGGCCTTGAGGCTCCGAAACTCCGAGGAGGTAGATCAGGCCGTCGAAGTCCTCCAGTCCAAGGGGATCAAGGTCCTCAAGGGCCCTTTGACCCACAAGGAGGATCGCGACCGATACCTTTACTTCGAGGATCCCGATGGGAACATGATCGAGCTGGTCGCCTCGACGGTCGAGGGGTGGCCGGAGAAGTATCTGCCCGAATGATTCCGGCCCTTCCCATGGAGACGCTCGAGTCGAGCCCTTCGCGCTAGGCGGCGGGGCGGCAGACCTTGCACGGGCGGTACCCGGACGCTCGCGCCTCGTCGAGCGAGGCGAACGCGATCCATCGGGTCTCCCCTTCGGACTGCCAACGGCTGACCCGGCGGGGCGGGCAGCCGAGACGGCAGACGTCCCGTGTCTTAGTGTTACCGATCAGGCTCGGAGTAACTCGCTCGAGGGTCAGGAGCCGAGCCTTGATCTCAGTCCCGAAGAGATAGCCGCCGAGCCCGCCCGCGCTTGACACCACCCGGTGGCACGGAATAATCAGCGGCACCGGGTTTGAGCCGAGCGCCCCGCCCACTGCCCGGGCTGCCGTGGCATGGCCGCTCTCGGCTGCCACCCAGCGGTAGGGCCGCACTTCGCCGAAAGGAATCGCCCGCGCGACCTCGAGGACCTCCCGCTGGAACCCGGGCACCGGCGAGAGATCCACAGGGACGCTGAAGAAGCTCCGTTGCCCCTCGAGGTACTCGCCAAGCTGGACGCGGGCGAGCCGCGCCCACTCGCGCGCTTTGGCGCCGACGGCCTCGGTCCCCCCGCGCCCGATTCGGAGTTTCACCAAGCCCTTGGGGTTCGCGGCGATTTCGATCCGCTGCAGCAGCAAGGCGAGCGACATGGACGGAAACTCGCGGGCGGCCTGGATGATGCGCTCGGCCAGGCCGCCTGGCGCCGAGAGTGGGAGCAGGAGCGTCTGGACCCAGCGATCATCGGTCTTCATCATCGACCTCCTCGGAGCGCTCGGCGGAGGAGCAGTTTCCCCCGCCGGAGCTGGCTCTTCACGGTATTCACGCTCACCCCGCGGATGCGGGCAATCTCTCGGTACGGAACATCGTCCACGTATCGAAGCAAGACGATCGCCCGGGCCTCGGCCGGGAGGCGGAGGAGCGCCGCCTCAACGGACGACGAGTCTCCCGGGAGGCCATCGTCCCGACGGGGGGGGGGCTCCCAGCGGGCCAGAGCCAGCGTTTCTCGTCGCCGCTTCCGCCAGGCATCCACGCAAACGTTGGTGAGGACCCGATAGAGCCATGTGGAACCCTTCCACGGGGGGCGGTATGTCTCCGCCTTCTGGAGCACGCGGAGAAAAGCGCGCTGGACCGCGTCCTCCGCCTCCTGTCCGCTCCCCAGCATCCGTCGAGCCACACTATAGAAGCGATCCTGATAGCGCACGACCAGGGCCTCGAATCCGGCGGCGTCCCCCCGGGCGATTCGCGCCAGGAGGTGAGCGTCGCTTGGCTCCTCCCTCACGCGACCTGCCCAAGTGTCTCAGTCAGGAGCGCCCGCAGGCAGTCGCTGCGAGTGAGGATCCCGCATAGGGTCGCCTCAGCCGCCACCAAGAGCTCGTCCGCCCCATCGCCCAGGCGTCGCGCCGCTTCAGCCAGAGAGATCTCTGGGGACACGATGACAGCCGGAGTCACGATTCGGGCGACCGTGATCCGCTCCAGCACGTACATCAGCTCGTGGCGGTCCAGCGTCGTCGCTTCGGACGGGGTGAGTCGGAGGAGATCGGCCTCCCGAACCACGCCAACCACCCTCCCGTCCTTCACTACGGGGAGGCGCCGAATTCCATGTTCTCGGCAGAGGCGGAGGGCCTCGGCCACGCGAGTCTCCGGTGTCACGGTCACGGGCGATCTCCTCATCCAGGCATCCACAGTCATGGCAGCTTCCCTCCCTGCTTCGTTATTCATACAGGTATACGCTCGAGAGGGCGCGGGAGGGTGGAAGGAAAATCCTCTGCGAGAAACTAAGCCGGCCGGCCGATGGTCGTGCCGAGGTGAGAAGCGAGCAGCCCAAGGCCCGAGGGAGGAGCCAACCGGAGCGTACTGGGTGTGTACGTGAGGATTGGCAACGACCGAGAACGCCGGGATGC
>JACOUJ010000307.1 GCA_016177865.1 Candidatus Rokuibacteriota bacterium | reverse complement strand
CCCGATACAGGCGAGGGCACAGACCCCCATCATGGTCGCTCCGTACACGAGCAGCAGCGCGGCATGTCTCGTCACGGTGCCGACTCCCAGCAGGCTGAAGAGAATCGGGGCCAGGCAGCAGAACCCCGCGCCGAAGGCCCCCAGCACCGCGCCCAGCCCAAAGAGCTTTTCCTTCACCTTTCACCCCTCGCGATCAGGCCAAGTGGACCCCTCGATAGGCGTGGCAGGTGTCCCCCACGAGCTGCCGGAAGAGATCCAGATTGTGGCCTCGAACGGCCTCTAGGTCAACCTTCTCCACCTCCTGGGCCAAGTGACGGAGAACCGGGCGGGCGGCCTCCACGACCTTGGTCTCGACCGGAGTGGGGTGGACCAAGCGATGGGCCAGGGCGTAGTGATAGACCTCGAAGGCGTGCCCCAACAACTTCCACTTGGCGTCCAGTTTGAACCACCACGCGGGCGGGCGCGAGGGATCAGGAACCTTGGCGTAGAAACGGTCCATGAGGTCCAAGTCGGCCCACATCCGGTAGACAAGCATCCCGAGCTGATCCCGCAACCGTTGCTCTCCATTCCGGACCTGGTACCCATTCCTGACCGCCACCACCAACGAGTAGATGAGGTGGGTTCCCCCGCACGTGAAGTCGTGGATGGCGCTCTTGCCCGCCAGGGGCTGGTTTTGCATCCACGCCCGGCGCACCTCCTCGGTCGCCTTTTCTGCAATCTGAAACGCCCGCTCGACGAACTCGGACACCTCCACCGACCGCCCCTCGGCGTTGACCCATTTCCCGACGACTGGGGAGACCGCGGTCGTAAGGGAGACCAGGCTCCAGGCAATGTCGTTCGGGTGGACCTTGGCGAGATCGAATCGCGCCTTAGCCCCATCAATCAAGGCCTCAAGGGTGTACCGGCGACCGTGCGCTTCAAAGGCAAACGACCGCGAGGCCCCGGCCTCTAGCAGGTTATTGAGAAACAGGTTGGTGTGAGCCTCCACGGCGATTGGAAAGTAGAGCACGCGCTTCCCGTTAATCTCCTGCTCTGCTGGATAGGTAGAGAGCACATACCGAACCGCGGACTCTCCACCGGAAAGCGTGAACTCCTTCCCCCGACCGCGGATGGCGTGGAGGATTCGCCACGGGTCTTCCCGCGCCACAGCGTGACGGTCGATGAGGCCCCGCATGCCGGTCTCGGTCCACTGCTCAACCTTCGCGGCCGACACGTTCCCCGGCCACGCCAGGGAGAGCCCTGCAGCCGCGCCCAGGCCTTTGGCAGCAAGGGAGAGAAAGCCTCGCCGAGTGAGCGGCACGCACGACGAGGGATAGAAGTCAGACACCTCGACCCGATCCATCCTCCCAATCCTCCTTCACCGTGGCAACGGACACACACCCAGGGAGAGCACGGAGCATCCCGACCTGGCCAGGAGCAGAAGGCCCCACAGAGCCGAGGCCCCAAATAAGGCCGCTGCGAAGATGACGGCCGCCTTTCGGAAGCGAGAAGGCATGGGCAGAGATCTAACCCTTGGAGTCCTTCCCGCTCCGAAGCAGGGACTCGATGAGAGTCCGGGCCTCGGGACCGTCCCACTCCTTGGGGCCGTAGGTGACGCCCTTGACGAAGCCGTCCCGGCCGATCAGAAAAGTGGCAGGGATTCCTGTGATACCGAACTGCCTGGCCCCTTGCAGCGTCGGGTCCAGCACTACGGGGTATGTCAGGTTCTTCTGCTTAACGAACTCGTCCACTACGGCTGGCCCTCCCTGGTCCAAGGAGATCGCCACCACCACGAAGCCTTTAGCCTTATAAGCCTGATAGAGCTTCTCCATCAGCGGCATCTCCCACTGGCAGGGGAGACACCAGGTGGCCCAGAAATTGACCAGGACCACCTTGCCTCTCAACTCGCCGAAGGAGAACGGCTTGCCTCGGAGGGTGATTCCCACCGGCCTGACTAGCTCCCTTAAACTCATGGCTGTCTACTCCCTTGACCTTTGTACAGCGCTTCACGGGACGACGCAGCCGGCGACACCGGCTGGGTACCCATCATGGCGGCCGTCTGGTTCATCATCTGGGCGCAGAGCTGCATCATCTGCGCCATGTCCATCATTATCGGCATCATGGGCATCCCCGGCATCCCGGGCGCCGGCGTGGGTCGCCCAGGCTGCTTCGGCTGGCCAGGAGCATCGGCCCACCCGACGGAGACCGCGAGGATAAGCACAAGAGCGACAACTCCAAACGGGATGAGTGGTCGAGCCACCTCCCCGGAGGAATCCAGCTTGGGGTCACTTCAGCGTTGCCTTCATCCCGCAGCGCCGCCGATCACCACGAGGTTTTCTCGAGACCCTAGCGCATCGCTTCCCACAGCCGGGGGCCGAGGGCGAGGGCCTCTTGGAGCGTGACCATCCGGCCCGGCCGTGGGCTGTTCGCTTTCCATTCCTTGAGGTGCTCGACCGAGCAGAAAAAGTTGATGAGGGGTCAGGTGTGCGTCCGCAGGGAGCGGGTCAGATCCCGCTCCACGGCCCAGATCACCAGCCCATCCGGAGCCTCGACCGTCCCTCCCTTGAGCTCCAGGGTCAGCGGAGCCCGGCAGTGATGGCAGTGAGAGTCGACTCTAGCGTCAGCCCCGAGTGCGGCCGGGATCCCCACTGCATCCACGGCGCACCAGGCGTAGAGCTCACGCCCTTCGAGGATGAAGCGATGGTTTGCTTCCACCAGGGAGAGGCCGCGGACTCCAACGATTCGCCCGGTGTCAGACTCCACGACCATCGTCCCCCGCTTCGTGAGGTTCTCGACAGCCGCTTCAACTACGGCGGGCGGGAGACCCAGGGCCGCCGGCAGCTCGGCCACCGTGGCCGGCTGGCCGTCGAGGAGAGCGCGGAACGCGTGCCGACTGAGAGTGTTCTCTTCCGGCGAGAAACTCGCCAAAAACCGCTCGATCTCTTCTACGAAGTCGGCCATGGGCTCCTCATCTTTATACTTCGTTCACTTCGGCTTCGCCTTGAATCCATACCGCTCGACCGCGCGGTTCATCTCCTCCAGGCTGACAGCCCCCTTCTCGTAAGTCACGATGGCCTCCGCGCGCTCGAAGCTGACCTCCGCTTTTTTAACTCCCTTGAGCCCCTCCAGGGCCCGTTTGACCACGACAGGTCAGCTCCCTCAGGTCATCCCTTCGATCCGAAGCGTCACAGTGGTCAGCTCCGCGGGAAAGCCCCATGAACTCCATCCTCCGGTGACGGCCAGAAACGCGCCAGACGTCAGAAAGAGTCGTCTCGAGATCCTCGGCATGTCGGCCTCAGGGTTTCATTGAGTGGTCCGTGGCACGCATCAGAAGTTGTGAGGCCGTGTCGGGGAAGACGGTAAAAAAGACGGCCATGGCCACCACAATTGCCGACACCCCGAGAAGGATTGCTTGCAGGGTCCCATTCGCCATCCGGCAGCCCGCCTGACCGCACCGCCTTCGTTCCCTCACATGAAGCGCCACGCCGACCCCAACGCTGACTACGCCGATCGGGACAAAGATCGAGGTGTACCGCATTGTCGTGGCCATGAAGGCTCCCGTCCCGATGCCGAGTAAAACCACCGTGAGCGGGAGAACGCCCCAGGCACCGGAAACCCGCGGCACTGGATGATCGCATAGGGGGCCACGAGAACCAGAAAGAGAAAGACGGCCTCAACGCCTTGAACGAGGGTGAGGCCGCGGCGACTTCGCGCCACAATCCAGGTAGCCGGGACGAGGGGCACGAGGCCGTAGACAAGGCCGGCCATGAGGAAGGCCCCAGGCTCCAGGGACGGATCCCCGATCACGCGTCGACAGAATTCGACGAGCGCATCATAAGGGAGCAGCAATGAGAGGCCCACCGAGAGAAGAATTCCGACGGCCGCGGGAACGAAGGCGGCGCGCCAGCCCTCGAGCGAGCGGATCGCATCCCAGACCATCAACCAGCGGATCCGACGCAGGAGCCGTCGGCCGACAGCCCGGCCGGGCTCGACCTCTGGCAAGCCTCGGAGAAGGCTCCACGCCTTCTGAAGCTCGGCGAGCTCAGCGCGGCACCCCGGACAGACTTCGAGGTGAGCCCAAACCTCCCGTCGCTCGGCTTCGGGAAGTTCATCGGCGATGTGCGCTGTCAAAAATTCAGACAGTTGCCAGCACTGCATGGATGTCTTCTCTATCTCATTAAACGATGGAAGTGGCGAAACGTTACACCGCAGCGCGGGACGCTATTCCCTCGATTCAAGGAGGACCCGAAGCGAGCGGAGGGCCCGATGAAGGGTGACGCGGACAGCGGCTGGAGTCGCCCCAGTGACCGAGGCAATCTCCCCGTGCTTGAGGCCCGCGAATCGACTGAGGAGCAAAACTTCGCGTTGGGCCGGGGGAAGTTGGGAGATGGCCCCTTCAAGCCGGACTAAGAGGGCCTTGCCTTCGATTTGCTCGACCGGCCCCGGGGACGGGTCGGGAATGGTGAGATAGTCGGGGGTCTCTTCTCCGACGACCTGGCCCCGGTGCCGCGAGTGGTCGAGCGCCAGATTCCGAGCAATGGTAAAGAGCCAGGTGCAAAATGTCCCGCTCGGCCGGTAGGTATCGCGGTGTAGATACACCCGAAGAAATGTCTCCTGTAAGAGATCCTCAGCCGTGGATTGGTCTCCCAGGAACCGGAGGAGGAAGGTGAAGAGGGCTCGATGATGCCGCTCATAGAGCGCCTGG
>JACOUJ010000210.1 GCA_016177865.1 Candidatus Rokuibacteriota bacterium | reverse complement strand
CCTCGCTCCGCGGTAGAGGTCAAGCCGGGGTGGGCGGCGGTCAGAAGGCCGCCATCCGAAACGATGAGAGCCCGTTCGATCGCGTTCGAAAGCTCTCGGATGTTGCCGGGCCAGGAGTGCGCGAGGAGCGCTTCCCGCGCGTCGCGGCTAAGCCCGGGCTCTCCTCGTCCCATCCGCTCTCCCAGGGTCCGCACGAAGTAGTCGGCCAGGAGCAGCACATCGTCGCCGCGCTCTCGAAGAGGGGGGAGGTGGATCCGGAAGACGTTGAGACGATAGTAGAGATCCTCGCGAAACTTCCCACCGTCCACAGCCCGCGCGAGATCACGATTGGTCGCGGCACTCAGTCGAACGTCGGCCCGAAGGGTGACCGTCCCTCCGACCCGCTGGAACTCCCGTTCTTGGAGGACGCGGAGGAGCTTGGCCTGAACCGCCGGTGACAGTTCTGACACCTCGTCGAGGAAGAGTGTGCCGCCCGCTGCGAGTTCGAAGCGACCCGGCTTCTGGCGATCGGCGCCGGTGAACGCGCCGCGCTCGTGGCCGAACAACTCGGATTCGAGCAGCGTCTCCGGGAGCGCCGCGCAGTTGATGGCCACGAACGGGCCGTCGGCGCGAAGGCTCGCGTGATGGACGGCCCGCGCGACCAGCTCTTTCCCCGTCCCGCTCTCGCCCGTGATCAGGACCGTCGTTTCTGTCGGCGCCACCCTGGCGGCCTGAGTGAGCGCATCTCGGAAGGATGGGGCCCGGCCAATGACCCGATCGAGGCCATACCGCTCGCCCAACTCGTTCCGAAGCGATTCAAGGCGCTGCTCCAACTGCCTCGCCCGTCCCTCAACCAGCGCAACCCGCTGCTGCTCTTCCGCCAGCCGCTGGTGCTGGAGGGCGAGCACGACCTGGGCCGCGACGCCGGTCGCGATCTCAACGTCGAGCCGATCGAACCAGTACGGCTCGTCCTTGCCAAAGTAGAGCGCCCCTCCGACCGTCTCGCCGAAGTGAAGCGGCACCGACAGGCAGGAACGGCCCCCGCCGTCGATGATCATGCGGTCCCCGGGGCGCGAGGGGTCCAACTCGAGCCGCGTGTCGTGAATCAAGACGGGTTCCCCGGCCTCCAGCTTGGGCGAGCACGAGAAGTGGTCGAGGGGGATGCGCACGGGCGTCTCCGGCTTGGGAACGCCGGCCACCTTGGCCACCATCTCGATCTCGCGGCCGCTTGCCGAGAGCAAGCAGACGCCCATGACGTCGAAGTCGAGGACAGGCCGGACGGCATCGGCCAGCCGATCGAAGACATCGCGGACGTTGAGGCTGGCACCCATGGCGTGGGTGAGCCCCTCCAGCGCGCGAAGCCGTCGTCGGCGCCGCCGTTCCTGTTCGAGCAGGACGACATTCTCGATGAAGGGAGCGATCAGGTCCGCGACCTGCCGGGCCACCGCCGGGTGAGCATCCGTGTACACCCCGGGAGTCAGGCTGGTTGCGATGAACGCTCCGATAATCCGCCCACCGCTCCAGAGGGGAACCGCGAGCACGGAGCGGAGCCCGGCGTCAGAGAATCTCCGCTCAACCGGGTTCGGCGTTTCGAAGCGCGGGTCCGTTCGGACGTCGTCCATCCGCATGGTCTCGCCGGAGTAGACGGGGCGAATCCCCCACTCGGCGGTCACGTAGCGACCGGCGGGATCGAAGTCGGTTGTGTAGTGCGCCTTGTGAAGAAGGAGGCTCGGCGACCCGGTCTCGGCGAAGACCGTGAACGTCTGTCCCTCCGCGTCCAGGTAATGGATGACCAGACGATCGTGGGGGATCAGATGCCTAATCTGCTCCGAAAACTCGTCGAGGAAGCGGCGGGGATCGAACTCCTGCTGAATGGATCGACCGATGGCGGCCAGCGACGCCAGCAGCTCCGCGAATCTGGGGTCAGCCTCACTCACTGAGCTGTGTACACCCACCTGTTCCTCCCCTTCCCGTCCACTAATGGTGCGCTGCCCGATGACTCATTGAGGCCGCTGAGGCGAGGTAGACCGCGAGCGGCCCCAGCTCTTCGGGGCGTCCGGTCCGGCGCGCGGGGACGTCCCGGAGGAGGCGCTCGCGAATCTTTTCGTCCGCAAAGGCCCGCTCATTCATGGGCGTGACAAACCAGCCTGGGGCGATGCAATTGACCTGGACATTGAACCGCGCCCACTCCACGGCCAGCACTCGGGTCAGCGCGATGATTCCCCCTTTGGAGGCTGAATAGGCGGCATACCCTGGAAGGCCGGTCAGCCCAAGGACCGAGGCAATGTTGATTACCTTTCCCGCGCCCTGCTGAATCAGATGTGGGCCGACCGCCCGGCAGAGGTTATAGGTCCCGGTCAGATTTGTCGCGAGAACCTTCTCCCACTCCTCCGGGGCCAGCTCAACCAGAGGCTTGACCACCGCGACGCCCGCGTTGTTCACCAAGATGTCAATCTGGCTGAATGTGGCGAGCGTTTCCTGGGCAACGGCTTGCGCGTCATGGAACGCTGTGATGTCGATGGGG
>JACOUJ010000209.1 GCA_016177865.1 Candidatus Rokuibacteriota bacterium | reverse complement strand
ATCCATATCCCGTCCAGCTCGCGGGCGATCCAGACGATGCTCGCCGGTGAGATCGCCTTTTCGTACGTGGCCGTCCTGAACACACTGGAGGCGAGCCTGAAGGGGGCCGACGTCGTCCTGATCGGGGGCGTCACGAATCGCCTGATCTTCTCGCTCATGGCACGGCAAGAGATCAAGAGCGTCGCGGAGCTCAAGGGCAAGCGGATCGGCATCACCCGCATCGGCTCCTCCACGCACACCGCCACCCTCGTGGCCCTGGGCAACGCCGGCCTGAAGCCCGGGGATTACCAGGTCCTCCCGCTCATGGAGGTCCCCAATATCCTCACCGCCCTCATCGCGGGCCAGATCGACGCCGGGATCGTCTCCCCGCCCACGAACAGCCGGGCTCGCAGGTCTGGCTTCAATGAGCTGGTGAATCTGGCCAGGGAGGGGCCCGAGTACCCGTCCGTGGGTCTGGCGACGACCCG
Source organism: Candidatus Rokuibacteriota bacterium (assembly GCA_016177865.1). GTDB lineage: Bacteria > Methylomirabilota > Methylomirabilia > Rokubacteriales > JACOUJ01 > JACOUJ01. The sequence goes on along the minus strand of JACOUJ010000209.1, from coordinate 4,975 downwards.
CTCTTACATCAAGGCGAACGAGGAGACCGTCGCCCGCTTCGTCCGCTCCTATGCGGAGGCGATCCACCTCTTCAAGACCAGCAAGCCGGCCGCGATCCGGGTCCTCCAGCGATACACCAAGGTCACGGACCCCGAGGTGCTCGAAGACACCCACACCCAGTTCCGCGATTATCTGGAGAGCATCCCCGAGGTGAGCCGGAAGGGGCTCGCGACGCTCTTGAATGAGCTGGCCGAGAAGGAGCCGAAGGCCAGACAGGCAAAACCCGAGGATTTCCTCGACACCCGGTTCATCGCTGCCCTGGAGAAGGAAGGGTTTTTTCAGAAGCTCTGGGGTCGATGAATGCACGAACGCTAGGGAGGGGAAGACTATGGAAGAGATGTCCGTGGGAGTCGTGGTAGAAGGCAGTACGGGCGCGCGGCCGCGAGCCGGGGACCTGGCTCCGAGGGATCTCCGGGAGTGGCTGGCCCGGGCGGAGGCCCTCGGGCTCGTCAAGCGGATCGCCGAGGAGGTCGATTGGGACGAAGAGATGGGGGCGATCACGTACATGTTGTCCCAGGAGATCGACTCTCCCGCCCTCCTCTTCGAGCGGATCCGGGGCTGCCCGCCGGGCTTCCAGGCGCTCTGGAACATGGTCGGCTCGAGCCGCGATCGCTTCGCGCTCGCCATCGGTGAGCCCGTGGGTCTGAGCGTCATGGAGCTGATCCAGCGCTGCCGCCAGGGGTTCAACCGGATGATTCCTCCCACGGAGATCGACCCCGGGCAGGCCCCGGTCAACACCAACCACATGGTCGGCGACGAAGTCGATGTGACGATCTTCCCCGCCGCCCGTCACTGGCCCCGGGACGGAGGACGCTACATCGGTACCGCGGACGCCGTGATCACGCGCGATCCCGATGCCGGCTGGCTGAACGTCGGGACGTACCGGATGATGGTCCACGATCGGAATCACGTCGGGCTCTATCTCTCGCCGGGGAAGGACGCGCGCCTCCACATCGAGCGCTACTGGAGCCGGGGCGAGCCGTGCGAAATCGTCGCGGTCTGGGGTGTAGAGCCCGCGCTGTTCATTACCGCGTCCCAGACGTTCCCGAAGACGATGTCGGAGCTGGACTTCGTGGGCGGGATGAAAGGGGCGCCCATCGAGCTGGTCAAAGGACGAGTCGGGAGCCTTCCGTATCCGGCGCAAGCCGAGATCGTGATGGAAGGCGTGATCCCGCCCAACTCGCTGAAGATGGAAGGCCCGTTCGGCGAGTTCACCGGCTACTACGGCCGGCCCGAGGACCTGGCGTTCCTCGTCGAGGTCAAGGCGGTCCATTACCGCGACAACCCCATCCTGACCCACGCCCTCATGGCGGATTATCCCGCGAACGAGTGCGCGCTCCTCTATGCCCTGGCCCGCTCGGCCCGGGTGTGGAACGATCTCGAGAAGCTCGGGGTCCCGGGGATCAAGGGCGTCTATTGTCACCCGGCTGCTGCCGGCGGGTTCGCCATGACCATCGTCTCCCTCGAGCAGCGCTACGCGGGACATGCCCCCCAGGCCCTGGCCCTCGCGGCCCAGTGCCCCGGCGGGGCCTACTTCTCGAAGTGGATCATCGCCGTGGACGACGACGTGGATCCGAGCGACACCAACCAGGTCCTCTGGGCGATGGCTACCCGGTGTAATCCGGTCGAGGACATCGATCTCCTCCGGCAGACCTGGTCGACCTGGCTGGACCCCACCCAGAATCCGCCGGAAGAGCGTCCGTACAGCTCCAAGGCCCTGATCAACGCCTGCATGGAGCACCGCTACTTGAAGACCTTTTCCAAACGGACCAAGGTGGGGCGGAAGGTCTATGAGCGGGTAGCAGAACGGTGGAAGGCTCTGGGCTTCCCCGGTGCTCCCCCGAAGCTCCGGGCGCTGGAGGAGTAAAGTGCCGTGGCGATAAGCGTCGCACGACCCACCTTCGGTGGCACCTGAACATTCGTAACGACCGGTACGGTCTCATCGCCTCTGTCGTGGTTTAGGATTACGTCACGATACCTCTGACCTGCCTCGAACCCCCCAAGTCGGGATCGTAAGCGCCAAGACGTAGAAAGCCAGGGTCCAAAGGTCTGGAAATCAGATCATGCGAAATTGACCGAGGAATGCTTTAGAATAAGGGCGGGGATCGTATGGCCATGCTCACGGGCTCAACGAACGTGAACCGGTCGGACGCCTCGCCGCTCGGCGCTTGGTCCATCGCCCTGCGGATCGCGCTCGTCCTCGCCATCACTTTCGCGTACGTGTTGGCCTTCGTCCCCCTATACCGCGTGGTGGACGGGTCGGTCGTCCTCCTGTCATTCGCGCCCGTCGTGGTGGGGGGGTGGCTTCTCGGCCCGCTCGGAGGGCTCGCCGCCGGAGTGATGGTCACCCTGTTGAACGCGCTCTTGTTTACCCGTGTGACCGGACGGGCATGGGTCACAGTCGTCCAGAGTGGGCCGGCCCTCATTTTCCTTCTTTTAATCCTTTCCATTGTGGTCGGCGGGATGGCCGGCTGGTTGAGTGAGCTTCTCGATCGGCTCAAGAGGCAAGTCCAGGAGTTGGCGCGTGAGCGGGAGGCGCTCAAAGGAGAGATAGACCAGCGCAGACAGGCGGAGGAGACGCTGCGTCAGACCGAGAAGCTGGCGGCTATGGGGCAACTCCTGGCAGGTGTCGCCCACGAACTGAATAACCTCCTGTCAGTAATCGTGGGGGGGACGGACCTCTTGCGGACGATGGTCGGCAGCGGACCGCTTCGCGAGGAGGCCGAGGAGATCGCCCAGGCCGGGGAGCGCTGCGCGCGTATCGTCAGGAATTTACTCGCCCTGGCGCGCCAACGCCCGCCCGAGCAGCAGTCGGTCTCTCTCAACCAGGTCGTCCGGGAGGCCATCGAGTTATTGAACTACGCGCTTCGGGCGGACGGCATCGAGGTCACTCTGGATCTCGCCCCGGATCTTCCGCTCCTTTTGGCCGATCCGTATCAGCTCAGTCAGGTCGTTGTGAATCTCGTGACAAACTCTCACCACGCGATGCGGGAAGCCTCTTCGCCCCGACGGCTGATTCTCGCCACGAAGGTGGATTCACTCCACGGACGGGTCACGCTCCAGGTGGCCGACACGGGGCCGGGCGTCCCCCCCGAGATCCAGGCGCGGATCTTCGAGCCGTTCTTTACGACCAAGGCCGTGGGGGAGGGCACGGGCCTGGGTCTCTCGCTGTGCAGGCGCATCATCGAGGGGCAGGGGGGAACGATCCGGATGGAGAGCCCGTCGGGACAGGGGGCCATCTTTCGGATTGAACTGCCGACGGACGCCCGGGTTGCGTCTGAGCCAGAGGTCCGAGCGGCCGAGGCGCCGCCGATCAAGAGGAAGACAATTCTGGTGGTGGACGATGAGCCGGCCATCGTCAAGCTGCTGACGACTCTCCTCTCCGCCGACGGCCACCAGGTGGAGACGGCTCCCAATGGGGCCATCGCTTTGGAAAAGCTCCGGGATCGGACTTACGACCTCATCCTCAGCGACATCAAGATGCCCGAGCTGGATGGACCGGGTCTTTATCGAGAGGTGGAACGCCGTCACCCCGGACTCCGGCAGCGGATCGTCTTCATCACGGGGGACGCGTTGGGCACCCAGACCAAGGCGTTCTTGGCTGAGACGAGCGCGCCGTACCTCAACAAGCCCCTTCTGTTGGAGGAGATTCGGCGGCTGGTTGAGCGGATGGCGCCGGCGGTCTAGCTCGGCGGGGAGGGCACTCGCGACCGGCTACCTTGGCTCGACGGAGGGTGGTCAACAGGACGCATCACGCTCAGGCCCGCCCAGGTGACCGGCGAGACAGGCTGACACTTCTAGCCACGCGGGAGCCGACTCGTGGAGACGGACGAGCGGGTCATAGAGTGACCGCCTCAGTTCCCCGCCGGTTCTCTTCTCCGTAGATATCCTTGACGGGCGCCGAGACTGGACAAGCGGAGCGGTAATCGTGCGGAGATGAGGAAATGCTGCGGCGGTCGATGACGCCCACGTGATGGTCACGCGCACGTTCGGATCTACCGGGGTGGCTGTCCCGGGTCTTTGTCGCCACCCAGGTCCACCCCGTCAACGCCTCGTACGAGGGGACGCTCAAGGCGTGCGAGCAATCGCTCCGGCGGTTACGTCGGGATCATGTGGATCTCTACCTCCTTCACTGGTGGAGCGGCCAGTATCCCGTTGCGGAGACCATGCGGGCGATGGAAGAGCTCGTCAGGCGTGGGCTGACCCGCTTCATCGGCGTCAGTAACTTCGATGTCGGTCAGATGAAGACGGCCCGGGCCGCGTTGAGGCGGGAGCGGCTCGCATGCAATCAGGTCCTGTATCATCTGCGAGATCGAGAGATCGAGGGCGCACTGCTGCCGCACTGCGAAGCCGAGGGGATTGCGGTCGTCGGGTATACGCCTCTGGCGAGGGGCGGATTCATGCGGGGTGTCGTCGCGGAGATCGCGAAAAAACACAGTCGCACGCCGCGTCAGGTCGCGCTGAACTTCCTGACGCGTCGCCCGTCGCTCTTCACGATCCCGAAGGCGAGCCAGCTCCGCCACGTCCGCGAGAACGCGGCTGCGCTCGACTTTACCTTGACACCTGAGGATCTCGCGGCGCTCGACGCCACGCGATGAGACGCGAAGGGCGCCGGCCGTATTCCTCGCCCAGGTCCTGAGAGGTCGTTGGAACCTCGACCCCACGTCGTGATCGTTGGGGGCGGGTTCGGCGGGCTCTACGCCGCATTTGAGCTGCGCCGGCAGCCCGTCCGCGTGACGCTGGTGGACCGGCAGAACTACCACCTTTTCCAGCCGCTCCTCTATCAGGTTGCGACGGCGGGCCTCTCCCCCGGTGACATCGCCCAACCGATCCGCCATATCCTGAGCCGGAGCGCGAACGTCAAAGTCCTCTTGGCCGAGGCGGTCGCCGTGGATACCGAGCGTCGCCGTCTCCTCCTGGCGGACGGCGAGCTTT
>JACOUJ010000208.1 GCA_016177865.1 Candidatus Rokuibacteriota bacterium | reverse complement strand
GTGTTCATCGTGGGAGATCGGGTCCTCATGGCCTATAAGTGGTGGCTCCTGCTCCGGGTCCTGGAGCCTCGGATCGGGTGGTGGAGAAGCCTTGGGGCGTACTACGCGGCGACCTTCGCCGGGCTCTTCCTTCCCTCAACGCTGGGCAGCGATGTCGTTCGTACGCTGAGTCTCCGCCGGAACGGCGTCAGGACCGTGGACATGGCCATCTCGATTGTCTTGGAGCGGATCCTCGGAATCCTCCCCGCGGGCCTGATGGCGCTAGGCAGCCTCTTCCTCCTCCACATCTACGGAAAGGACAACGCGGGACTGGCCGCACTCGTCATCACCCTCCTACTCTGCCTGGTCGGCGGAAGCCTCGCGCTCTCCTTCTGGGCGCCGGGACTCGAGGCGCTCCAGCGAGCCTCGTGGTCCCGCCTCCGTGGGGTCGGGAAAACCCTCGCCCAGGGACACGACGCCTACCGGGAGTTTCATCATCGAGCGCCGGTCCTGTTGGCCTTCGTGGCCCTCTCCCTGATCGAGCAGGGATTCCCCCTCGTGATCGCGGCCCTCGCGGCCCGCGCGCTCGGGGTGCGGATCCCCCCAGTTTATCTCCTTGCTGCCCTCCCGCCGGTCCTCCTCTTCTCGCGTCTCCCCATCTCCGTGGGCGGACTCGGCGTCCAGGAGGGCTCGTTCATCTACATGCTCTCGCTCTTCGACATCCCCTCCACGCAGGCCCTCTCGGTGATCCTCCTGTCCAACGTGCTCCTCGTCCTCTCGCTCTTCCCAATGGCCATCTGGCATTTCATCGAGTCGCCGCGCCGCGCCGGGATTGTCCCGCAACCCCCGGGCGTCGTTGGGGCTCGCGGAGCGGATCCACCAGGATCTGATCCAGGATGAAGGCGCCGCCGCCCTCGTACTTCGCTAGGAGCTCTATCACCGTGGGTTGCGTGACCTCGAAGAAAAGGTCCAGATCCTCCGGAGCGCGGGAGCTTTGGAACTCTGACGGGCGCACGCGGCGCTCCGAGAGAATTGTTCGCCGGTGGGCCTCGGCTACGGCCAGCCAGACTTGCGGGGGCGCGAACCGCTCTTCCACCGCGATCCGGAACCGGACGCGGTAGCGACCCGCCGGATAGCGACGATAGGGGCCCGCGAGGAGGTGGTCCCTCGGGGTCCGGGCGGGGTCCGCGAACGCCACCCATCCTGCTCCCGTCGGCCCCCGCCGAAGAAGAAGGGCGTGAGAAAGCGCCTCAAGGGGATACACGTCCTGAGGATCGTGCTGGTCGGCGAAGGTGGCATAGATGTAATCCACGGCCATGTGGCCCCGGCCGGTCCAGTAGACGCGGAATTCAACGGTGCGGGGGTCCGCGACGGTCAAGTCCAGTGTCCGGTCACCATAGGCTTCGGCGAGGTCGCGACCCCTGAGATCGAGCCGGGCGAGACTCGTCCTTCCCTCGTCCGCCGCCACTTCGATCCCGGCCAGGACCTCTTCGGCCGGCCCCCCGCCCTTGATCCGGAAGATGACCCGATAGTGTCCCCGCGGAAGTCCGGCGTGCGCCCCGAAGACCAGATGGTTGGCGGGCGCTTCGCCCAGGGCCACGCCGGCCGCGGCACCTCCGGAGGCCGCACCGTCAGAGATGACCCGCCCCACACGCCGATGCATCCACTCCGCCTCGAAGAAGATGCCCTGGGGACTGGTCGGCAGGGTCGCCGCCGGCACGGGGCCCGGGTGGTTTCTGAGCGTGAAGAGCCAGAGGGGGTTATCCGCCGCGACCGGCTCGAGGTAGGGGGAGGTCTCGAGACGGCTTAACGTGAGCCCGGAGGGAAACGGGCTGACCTTCGTGGGAAAGGCCCCGCGGTCCAGCACGAGGTGCGTTACCCCGAGTTTCTTCAACAGCCCGTACTCGAACTCCGTGATTTCTCCCCGGTTCACATGGTCCAGAGGGCGGTAGACCTCCTCGACGTACCGGCGACTCACAGCGGGCGAGTAGCCGTTGACCATGGGGACCCTGGTGAGGGTCGCGGTGTACTGGTAGAGCGAGGACCACGAGCTTTCCCCGGGCCAGACCGGGATGAAGAGCACCCGAGCCGGGCTGGTGAGCCCACGAAGCTCGGCGTAAATCTGGTTCTGCCCCGGCAGCAGGCTCACGCCCGCGGGTCGAGGGGGACGGTAATCCAGGAGGAGTCCAGAGAGGAGTACTCCCGCGATCACCCACGGGGGAAGGCGCCGAGGAAGCCGGTCCTGGAGGCCCTTGGTACCGAACGCGACCAGGACCGCCAGAGCGAGCAGGGCGAGTACTTGAAACTTTGAGGTCTGACGAAGGAAGGCAAAGAAGGGAACGATACGATAGGCCAGGTCATAGAGCGGAACCGCCGTGCGGGGGCCGAGGGAGAGAAGCTCGGCAAGAAGAAAGAGGACGAGGAAGAACAGGACCACGCGCCGGGCTTGGGGATCGCGCTTTCGATTGAGTAGACCCCATCCGACCCCGACCCCCGCGAGGAGCACCGCGAGGAGGCCGGGGTAGATCTGCTCGGTAGCGGAGACATTCCATCGCGTCCAGAGATCCTCGAACGTGGGGGAGAACAAGCGGATCTCCTGAAGCGTCCGGCCGGCCCGCACGATAGAGAGATCGAGCACCCGTTTCTTCACGTAGAGCATCATCGTCACCGCCCCGACGAGTCCGAGGGCGAAGGGGAGGAGGACGAGCACGCGACCGGCGAGAGCGCGCACAGCCTCGCCGGTCGGGGCGGCCTGCACTCTTCCCGGCATGCCGCGGACCAGGAGATAGAAAGGCAGGATCAGACACAGCAGGTAGAGAAAATGAGGCTCCACGGCCGGCAGGGTCAAAGTCAGGAGCCCTGCTGCGACGCTCCCCCCCCAGCTCCGTTCCCTCACGGCGTGATCCAAGGCGAGCAGGATCAGCGGAAGGAAAAAAAACGCAAAGCCGGTCGGATGCCCCCCCAGGAGCGAGCCTAGCCGATAGGGCGCGAGCGCGAAGACAACGCCCGCGAGCACGGCCGGCCCCGGGGTGTGCACGAGTCGCAGCGCAAAGAGATACCCCGCCAGCCCTGAGAGGACAAAGGTGCTGAGTACGAGGAGGTTGTACGCGGCAATACCCCCGAGCGGAAAGAAGACGAGATAGATGAGGGAGAGGGGCACGAAATAGGTTCGAGGTGGGCTCGTGGCCTGCGGGACCGCAAACTCGTATGGATCCTGAAACCACGGGGTCTGGCCCCGGACCGTGTCCGCGAAGAGCCAGAGGTGATAGTAAAACTGAAGATAATCACCCTGGGCGCGCGTGACCACCTCGTGGCCAGGCTGGGGGAAGTGGGTGTAGGGCATCCCCGTCGTGAGGTGAAGGGCGAGAGGCCAGGTGAAGAGGAGGCCAAGACCGAGGTAGCCGAGGAGGAGGAGAAGGAGAAGGAATCCTCGTCGCGTCTGCGTATCCTCTCCCTATACCCGCTTCGAAGTGAGGCGGTCGTAAAGATCTACGATCTGGGGGGCCAGGACTGACCAAGCGTAGTGGGCTTCGGCCCGCTCCCTCAAAGCCTTTCCTGCAGCACGGGCACGGCCCTCGTCTTCGAGGAGGGTCACGAGCCCCTGAGCCAACCCTTCGACATCCCCCGGGGAGGCATAAATCCCCCACTCCCCCAGAAGCTCCCGGTTGACGGGTGTATCTGAGGCGACGACCGGGAGGCCGGCCGCCATGTAGTTGAGGACCTTCCCGTTGGCCTCGGTGAGCGAGAGCTTGGGGGCCACGGCGACCTGGCCAAGACAGAGGACGCGGGGCGCTAAGGCATAGTCAACGCGGCCGGGAAAGCTCACCCAGCGGCGAAGATCGCGTCGATCGGCAAGCAACCGATAGTGATCCTCGTTGGGATAACCGAGAAGAAGGAAGTGGACATCAGGGACTCGGAGGGCCACGAGAGGGACAGCGTCAAGGAGCCAGTCCACCCCCTGGTACGGGGTGAGGACGCCGAGAAAGACAACGACGCGCTTTCCGTCGAGCCCCCATTGGCGCTGGAGCGCATCTGTCTCGTAGTGGGGATGGAAGCGCTCGACATCCACGCCGTCGACAAGAGTCACCACCCGCTCCGAGGGGACACCCCACGTCTCCTCGAGCTCGCGTGCCAGCGCGGAGGAGCTAGCGAGGAGCGCATCGGGGGCGTGGACGATTCTTCGCTCGAAGCGCCTCGCGAGGCGAGCGAGACGGCGCCAGCCATGACCGAGAAGCTCCCCGGCCAGACCGCCCTGGAGATCCGCGATGAGCGGCAGGCGAAGGTGGCGTCTGAGGACGCTCCCGATCCATGCCCCTTCGTGGAGGTGAGCGTGGAGGAGCTCGGGGCGGAGGTCCCGGGCCACCTGGCGCGTCTTCACGAGAAGGAGGAGGTCGAGGTAGAGCTTGTGGGGTGAGGGACCGACGCCGAGGCGCCTCACCCAGGGGACTCGGGGGATTCGTTCGATGCGCACATCCGGGAGGTCCCGATCAAGGTGGTAGGTGACGACGGTCGTCTCGATGCCGAGACGGCGAAGGGCGCGGACTTCCTCGAGGATCCGGACGTGGCACCCTCGATCGGCGAAGAACGGGGTGGGGGCGATCATGAGCACCCGCCTCACCGACGCCATCCCACGCATCCTAATTTGCCGGCGTGGCCGGGCGGTGCCCCAACGAGCGCGACCCTGACGGGTGCCCGGGCGAGCCGTGTCGCCGTGCGCAGCGCAGGGCGGAGCGGAGCGGGCCGGCCCGAAGGCTGTGACCTTTGGTCGGGATCAACACATACCCCCTCAGGGGGATCGGGCACCCGCTGGAGAGCGGGTCGCGCGCGAAGCCACGCCCGTACCTTTGCGGGCACCCGCCGTCAGGCGGGTCGCGCAGCCATTGAAGCGAGTGGGGCACTGCTTGGCCATGCCGCCCACACGTTAAAGGCCGAGCCAGCGTCTAAACCTTCCGTACGAGGCCAGGTGGTCGGAGAGGAAGACGGCGAGGTAGTCCGTCGGAATCCCGGCGACGGTCTTCCGCCAGATACGGTCGCAGCGGTAGCATGGGAGGTCCTCTGGAATCTCCCCCCGCACCATCTTCTCTCTGAGAGAGACGAGCAGCTCGTCGTTCCAGATCTCCTTGAGAGGCTTTTTCTTGAGATCGCCCATCACAAGCTTTCCAAAAAAGTCCTGGGGGCAGGCGGTGACGGTTCCGTCCCAGAGGATCGTGGAGGAGTACCACAGGAAGGTGCAGGGGGTGAAGGATCGGCCATCGGCCAGGAGCCGGTCGCGCGACAGGTCGGGAATCTCGATATCCCCACCCCAGTTGTGAGGTTTTCGGATAATCAGCTTATCCAAGGGAAGGCCGCGGAAATGGGCGAGGAACTCTCTGCGGAGCCGCGTTATCTCTCGCGCCGGACGCTTCTCGTAGCCGATCTCCATGACTTGGATCACTACGAACGGGCGCTTGGCCCTGAGTCGTTTCTTGAGCGCGAGAAACCCCTTAATGTTGGCGAGCACCTTGTCGAACTTGGCGCCAACTCGATTTCGCTCGTAGACCTCACTCTCGTAGCCATCAAAGGAGCACGACAGAAAGTCGAGGCCGACGTCAATGAGGGCTCGCCCCTTCTCCTCGTTCAAAAACGTCGCGTTGGTGTGGATTCGGGTATAGAGCCCTTTAGAGCGCGCGTAGGCCACCATCTCGGGAAGCTTGGGGTGGATCATCGGCTCGCCCCGGTGGAAGAGGTTCAGGTCATAGGCCTCCCCCGCCACCTGATCCACGATCTCCCGGAATTGGGGAAGATCCATCCGGCCGTGGTCCTCCTTGGCAATATCCACGTTGGGACAGTAAGGGCACCGAAGGTTACAGAGACTCGTCGACTCCACCCAGAGGCGAACCGGCTGCTGCTTGAGCCGGGCTCGCCCTGCCCGGTAGTCCCGGAAGATGCGGGTGAGGCGGCCGAGGTGGCTGACCTGGGTTCCAAGCATCAGCGGATCCGGTGCTTCAGCAGCGTCCAGATGGCGGAAAGGCCGTCGCGCCAGGTGATCTTCTTTCCTTCGTGGAAGGAACGTCCCGCATAGGAAATGGGGACCTCGAGAATCGGGATGCCCCGCCTCAGGATCTTCGCGGTGACTTCCGGCTCGATCTGGAAGCGGTCGGACTCGATGGTGATGGAGCGGATGACCTCAGTCCGGAAGCACTTGTAGCACGTCTCCATGTCTGTTAACTTCGCATTATACAAGAGATTCGTGAGGCGGGTCAGCAATTTGTTCCCCCATCGGTGAAGCGAGAGCATGCCCCGGCTCTCTCCCATGAAACGCGACCCATACACCACCCGCGCCTCCCCCCGGGCGATAGGATCGAGAAGCCTGGAATAATCCAGGGGGTTATACTCGAGGTCGGCATCCTGAAAGATGACGCAGTCCCCGGTCACGTGAGCGAGGCCGGTCCGAATGGCCGCCCCCTTGCCCATATTCCTCGCGTGGCGGATCACCCGGATATCGTCCCCCGAGAGACGATCGAGGATCGTATGACTCCCGTCGGTCGAGCAGTCGTCCACGACCATGATCTCCTTCAGGACCGGCACGGCCCGAACCCGGCGGATCAACTCGGCGATGGTCCGAGCCTCGTTGTAAACCGGGATGATCACCGAGAGCTTGAGGGAGGGCGCGGTCACGACACGTCTCCCGGGAGGACCTGAACCTCCCCCACTTCGAGACGGTCCATCCGGGTGGGAAGCCATCCGCGCCATACCCGGAGCCGCTCTCCGTTCTTTGGAAACCAGACGCCGACGATGATCCTGTAACGGCCGGGAAGAATGCCGGGAGGGACGGCCAGCGCGTAACGCTCCCTGAGGCGCTCCCCCCGATGCCAGCGGTCGGGGGGATACAAGCCGTGAAGCAGGGGATGGTCGTTGACGAGTCGCTCCCCCGCCCCGACCAGGTGGACAAAGATGGTCGGGGCGAATGGAGGCGGAGCGAGAGCCTCCCAGGTATACGTCAGAGACAGAATGCTCCCGGCCCGAACGGGATTGGGGTTCGTCTCCAAGCTCAAGAGGCGGAGGGAGCCACCGAATTGAGTTGCCGGCGGTGAAGCTCCCACGAGAGGCGCCAGCGCCGCCCTCCATCGGTCGGCTTCCCCTCGGACCCCGAGGGAGTCAAGGCTTCGGATCAATCCCTCGATCGGCATGCTCCTGAGGGAGCCAGGGGGAAGTTCTTCCAGAGCGCTTCGGTAGCCAGCGAAGGCGAGGGCGGGGAGGCCTAACCGCTCCAGGGCCTCTGCGCGACGCTCGGGCGGCGCCACCGGAAGCCCCAGGGCCTGAAATCCCTCGGCCATGAGGACGTACGGTTCCGCCATGTCCGGCGCGACGGCGGTCGCGTCTCGGGCGTATCGGACCGTCCGGGGCCAGTCACGCATCGTGGCCGAAACCCGGGCCAGGCGCAGTGGCTCAGGCTCTCGAGAGGGGCCGCCTGTGGTGTAGAGAAACATCTCAGCGACGGACCACCAGTAGTTTTGATCCTCCCCAGTTTGGATCAGACGCACGGACCGGGCTCCCGTGGCGGGAAAGCGGACTCGAAACTCGCCCATGGGTTTCATCCGCGGCGCTCCGCTTTCCCAAACAAACGTCGGAGGGAAGGACCGGAGCCCAACGACCCGCTCCCATCGCCGGCCATCCAAGGACACCTCCACAGCCAGGCCCCGTGGAGCGTCGTGCGCGTCCAGCCCCGAGAGAATCCCCACCCCTTGGAGGGTCACGCGCGATCCGAGGTCCACCTCCAGGAGTTGCCCGGGTTGCTGAAGGGTCCCCGGGGTCCACCGGCTCAGGAGATCTCCGTCCACGGCCAGAGCCACATTGCCCTGAGGCCGACTCGACAGACCCCATCCCCTTCGACGAAGGGGTTCGGCCGGGGGGGGGGCGTGAAATCGTGGAGAATCACAAAGCCGGCGATGGACTCCTTCTTGAAACCGAT
>JACOUJ010000207.1 GCA_016177865.1 Candidatus Rokuibacteriota bacterium | reverse complement strand
CCCGCCTCCAAACTCAAGGTCCGAATCGCCCAGATCATGAAGGAAGAAGGGTTCATTAAGAATTTCCGTACGATTGACGACGGAAAGCAGGGGGCCCTTCGGATCTACCTGAAGTACGGCCCTGATCAGGAGCGAGTGATTTCGGGGATGAAGCGGGTCTCCCGCCCGGGCCGGCGGATCTATGCTTCGGCGGATAAAATTCCCTCCGTGCTGGGCGGGATCGGTGTCGCGATCCTCTCTACGCCCAGGGGGGTCCTGACCGATCGCGAGTCCCGGCAGGAGCGAGTGGGGGGAGAAGTTCTGTGCTATCTCTGGTAGCTCGTGTGAGTGAAGAGTGAATCGTGACACAAAGGAAAAGACAGGGGCTTAGCCCGCCGAGTGAAAAATGTCTCGGATAGGGAAGAAACCGGTCCTAATCCCTGCGGGGGTCAAGGTGGCCATCACCGGCCAGCGCGTGGAGGTTCAAGGGCCAAAGGGAGCTCTTTTCCACACGGTTCCCTCGCCTCTGACCGTGGAGGTGGTGGACGGGCATCTCTGGGTCCGGCGCACAGGCGAGAGCCGGACCGCGCGGGCGCTTCATGGCCTCACCCGAAGCCTGGTCGCGAACATGGTTCAGGGGGTCAAGGAAGGCTTTGAGAAGAAGCTGGAGATCGTGGGGATTGGCTATCGGGCCCAGCTCTCCGCGAGGGCCCTCACCCTCAACCTCGGCTATTCGCATCCCGTTATCTATCAGATCCCTGAAGGGATCCAGGTGGAGGTGGACCGGCAGACCCAGATCACGGTCCGGGGAGCCGACAAGGCGATGGTGGGCCAGGCGGCCGCCGAGATCCGGGGCTTCCGGGAACCCGATCCCTACAAGGGGAAAGGGATCAAGTACGTGAGCGAAGTGATTCGTCGCAAGGTCGGCAAGACCGGAGCCAAATAGAGAGGCGCCCTTGGTGAGTTCCGCTTCCAGGGAGTCTGCCCGCGCCGTTCGGCACCGTCGCATTCGGGTGGCCGTGAGAGGGACGGCAGCTCGCCCGCGTCTCGCGGTCTTCCGGAGCCACAAGCACATCTACGCCCAACTGGTGGACGATGAGAGCGGTTGTACCCTGGCGGCGACGTCGAGTCTCTCTCCGGAATTCAAGACTCGTCTGACCGGTGGAGGAAATGTTCCGGCCGCTCAGGTCGTGGGAGAGATCGTGGCCCAGAAGGCTCGGGCCAGAGGGATCGAGCGGGTCGTCTTCGACCGCGGAGGGTATCGGTATCACGGTCGGGTCAAGGCCCTGGCCGAGGCCGCTCGCCGGGGTGGACTGGTCTTCTAGAGTAAGAGCGTGAAGCTGAAATAGAGAGGCTCACGGATTGTTGAACCCAGGTGGGGGAGGTCTAGGAGGGAGTTGGGACTCCCCCCTCCTGACAACCAAGGAGGGACTGTTTGGGAAAGCAGGAGAAGATTGATCCCGCGAACTTGGATCTGACCGATCGGGTCGTGGCCATTAATCGGGTCGCGAAGGTAAGCAAAGGGGGGAGGCGCTTCTCCTTTACCGCGCTCGTGGTTGTGGGAGACGGCAAGGGTCACGTCGGGGTGGGGCTCGGGAAAGCCCGCGAGGTCCCGGAGGCGATCCGGAAGGCGGTGGAGCACGCCAAGAAGTATTTGATCCAGGTCCCCCTCCGAGACACCACGATCCCATGCGAGATTGTGGGCCGCTACGGCTCAGGCCAAGTGGTCCTCAAACCCGCGTCTCAGGGGACCGGGGTCATCGCGGGGGGCGCGGTCCGGGCGGTCTTAGAGGCGACGGGGATTCAGGATATTCTCACGAAGTGCCTGGGCTCGAGAAACCCCCACAACGCGCTGAAGGCGACGATGGACGCGCTCTCGAGGATCCGCCAGATTCAGTCTACCCATATGCTCCGGCGTCGGCAGGAGCCCGAGATGATCGAGGAGGCAGGACTTGTCCGACAGGAAGCTTAAGGTGACGCTCCTTCGGAGCCGGATCGGCCTGCTCCCCAAACAGGAGCGGACCTTGGAAGCCCTGGGCTTGAGGAGGATCCGGCAGCAAGTGATTCATCGGGATAGCCCCGAGATACGCGGGATGCTGAATCGGGTCGGGCATTTGGTTAGGATCGAAGAGACGGCATGAGACTCGAAGACCTCAGGCCTGCCCCCGGGGCGAAGCGTAAACCCAAGCGGATCGGCCGAGGCCCCGGTTCGGGGCACGGAAAGACTTCCACGCGCGGTCACAAAGGACAGAAGGCCCGCTCCGGCGGCGGCAAGCCACCCGGGTTCGAAGGGGGGCAGATGCCACTTCACCGGCGTGTCCCGAAGCGAGGCTTTGTCAACCTCTTCCGGAAGGAGTACGCGGTCGTGAATGTCGGGGCCCTGGCGGTCTTCCCGCCCGAGGCCACCGTGGACCCGGCCGCGTTGGGGGCCCATCGGTGGATCAAGAAGTCGAAGCGGGACGCCGTGAAGATCCTGGGGGAGGGAGAACTGGGCCGGCCGCTTCGGGTTCGAGCCCATGCCTTCAGCCAGTCCGCGCTGGCCAAGATCCAAGCGGCTGGCGGACAGGGAGAGGTGCTCCCATGATTCAGGAGCTCCAGAATGTCTTCAAGATTCCGGAGCTCAAGCGACGGCTCCTGATTACGTTCGGTCTCTTGGCCGCGTACCGGGTCGGGGCCCATGTCCCGACGCCGGGGATTGATGGGGACGCCCTCGCGCAGTTTTTCAATGAGGTCCAGGGCACTCTGCTTGGTCTCGTCGACCTCTTCTCCGGCGGGAACCTTCGGCGCCTCACGATCTTTGCCCTCGGCATCATGCCTTACATCTCCGCCTCCATTATCCTCCAACTGCTCACCGTGGTCATCCCGGCCCTGGAGCGGCTGGCAAAGGAGGGAGAGGCGGGGCGAAAGAAAATCACCCAGTACACCCGCTAT
>JACOUJ010000206.1 GCA_016177865.1 Candidatus Rokuibacteriota bacterium | reverse complement strand
CGGTGCATCAGGCCTATATCGCGCTGGCGCCCCGTCGCGGCCAGGTCCACGGTGATGGTCTTACCATCGGGAAACGTCAGGCGGGTCTTGGGCAGGCCGGCCTGGGGCGCCGAGATCTCGGCCGCGAGCCAGGAGCAGTCGCAGGGGATTATGCAGGTGAACAAGGCCGTGGCGCAGATGGAGCAGGTCACCCAGGCGAACTCCGCCCAGACCGAAGAACTCTCCTCTACCGCCCAGTCCCTCGCCGCCCAGGCCCAGCAACTCCAGTCGCTGGTCGGGCGGTTCAAGATGCAGGAAGACGCCGAGGCACTGAGTGGAGTGGCTGCCGGCCTCTCGCCGAGCGCTAGACCTCCGAGAAAGGTTGCGGCCATGGCAAAGAAGGCGGAGCCGGTGTTAATCGGCGCCCCCCGGCGTAATGGCCCCGGTGCCGAAGACGATGGCTTCGACGAATTTTGAGAGGGAGAAACCGTGGAACAGCTTGAGACGCTCAGCAGTCAGATCGGTTTTGCCGCGGACGGGAGCCAGTACCTGACCTTCACTCTGGACCAGGAAGAATACGGCGTGGAGATCCTGAAGGTACAGGAGATCAAGGGGTACTCCGCGATCACCCCAATCCCTAACACCCCGAGCTACATCAAGGGGGTGATGAACCTCCGGGGAACGATCATTCCGGTCGTGGACCTCAGATCGAAGTTCTCGCTGGAGGAAGCAGAGTATAACCAATTCACCGTGATCATCGTCGTCACGGTGGGGACAAAGGTGATGGGGCTGGTCGTGGACGCGGTCTCCGATGTCCTGAACATTCCTAACGCGGACCTCCAGGCCCCACCGGATTTCGGTGCCCAGGTGGATATCGCGTTCATCAAGGGCATGACGAAAGCAGGGGAAAAACTCGTCATCCTGCTAGACCTCGACAAGGTGCTCGGAGGCGAAGAGCTGGTCACTCTCGGCAGCCCTAACTGACCGACGGATCGGTCACTCCATGGAGCCCGTTGGGCCGACTGTCCCGATAGAGACCCCCAACGCTTCCGGCCCATTCGCCATCACTGACCGCGAGTTCCAGCGGTTCAGGGCGCTGATCTATCAGCACACCGGTATCGCCCTGGGTGAGATCAAACAGCAGTTGGTCTGCTCGAGACTGGGCAAGCGCCTCCGTCACTACGGGTACCGGACCTTCAGTCAGTATTACCAGCACCTGATGGAGCGGGATCCGAAGGGGGAGGAGCTTTTAAGAATGATCAACGCCATCACGACGAATAAGACCGACTTCTTCCGGGAGGCGGATCATTTTCCCTTTCTCGCCTCTGAAATTTTGACGCCTCTGGTCGCTCAAGCTCACGCCGGCGGCCCCCGGCGTCTCAGGATCTGGAGCGCAGCGTGCTCCAGCGGCGAGGAGCCATATTCCATTGCGCTCACCGTCCTGGAGGGACTCTCCGCCCCGGGGGCCTGGGACGTGAAGATTCTGGCTTCCGACATCGACACCGATATGCTCGCGGAGGCCAAAGAAGGGATCTATCGGGCGGAGCGGGTAGCGAGCCTTCCCCCTCCCCTCCTCAGACGCTATTTCCTCTGCGGAAAGGGGGCCCGAGAGGGGCTGGTGCGGGTGCGCAAGGAGGTGAGGAATCTGGTCGCCTTTCGGCGGATCAACCTGCGAGACGAGGACTGGCCGATCCGTACGGTCTTCGACGTGATCTTCTGCCGGAACGTCATCATCTACTTCGACAGACCCACGCAGGAGCGACTCATCCCACGTCTCGTGAATCTCCTCAAGCCTGGCGGATTCCTCTTCCTAGGGCACTCGGAGTCGCTCATCGGAATGCAGGTCGGGCTCAGATCCGTCGGGAAAACCGTGTACCAAAAGGCGGGCGACGAGGAGGAATGGCCCGAGGTCCGGAGGGCTCGTGGTTGAGCGGGCGCGGGTGACCCTTTACATGGGAGGGATCTACGCCGCCCGCGAAGCCACGGTCATCTCCACGGTGCTCGGCTCCTGCATCGCCGTCTGCCTGCGTGAGCCTCGGAAGCGGATCGGGGGGATGAACCACTTCATGCTCCCGACCCGTCTGGACCGAGACTCGGACCAGCGGAGCGCCTGCTACGGGGTCTATGCCATGGATCTCCTCGTCAACGAACTCATGAAACTGGGCGCAGAGCGGGGGCGTCTTCAGGCGAAGGTCTTCGGGGCGGCCCACCTCCTCGGGGTGGGCCACGCCCTCCATTCGGTTGCCGCCCAGAATGCGACCTTTATACTCGCCTACCTCAAGACTGAAGGGATCCCGCTCCTCTCTTACGACCTGGGGGGAGGCGCCCCCCGCACCGTGCACTTCTTCACCGACACGGGCCGAGTGCTCCTCAAGCGGCTCGACCAGCAAAGGCGCAGTCGAATCGTTCTCCAGGAGCGGCGGCACGAGCGAAAGGTCCTTCGGACACTCGAGGGGCCCACCGACATCACCCTTTTTTCAGGCCCCGATGGGTCGCCTTCGCGAGCAGGAACAGGTCACATCGATGCCAAAAAAGATTAGGGTCCTGGTCGTGGATGACTCGGCGCTGATGCGCCAGCTGCTGACCGGGATCCTCTCGCGTGACCCGGCGATCGAGGTGGTCGGGACTGCGGCCGACCCCTACTTCGCCCGCGGGAAGATCAAGAGCCTCTCCCCAGACGTCCTCACCTTGGACGTAGAGATGCCGCGGATGGATGGTCTCACGTTTCTCGAGAAGCTCATGCGGGCTCACCCCTTGCCGGTCCTGATGGTTTCGGCCCTGACGGAGCAAGGATGTGAGGCCACGCTCAGGGCTCTGGAGCTGGGGGCAGTTGACTTCGTCACCAAGCCAAGGCTCGACGTGGCCGAGCGGATGGGCGAGGTCGGGGAGAAGATCATTGAAAAGATCAAGGCGGCCGCCCAGGCCAAGGG
>JACOUJ010000149.1 GCA_016177865.1 Candidatus Rokuibacteriota bacterium | reverse complement strand
GGCCCAACTTCAGGCTGCCAGGGTGGAGGCCGGCATGATTCGGGAGCGGGCCCTCCGGGACGCCCGGGCGGAAGAGCAGAACCTCATCGCCGCCGCCAAAGAGGAAGCCGCCCGGCTTCTGGAATCCGCCCGTGCCGAGATTGGGCAAGATGTTCGCCGCGCCCGGTCCGAGCTGCGTCAGGAGGTGGGGACGCTCGCCGTGGAGATCGCCGAACGCCTCATCAAGCGCGAGCTTCGGGAAGACGACCACCGCCGATTGGTAGAGGAGACCCTGGGCCGGATGGAGTCTCGGTCGTGACGCGGGAGGGGACCGTTGCCCGTCGCTACGCCAAGGCGCTATTGGCGTTGGTCGAATCCCCGGACCGGGAGGGAGTCGGCGAAGAACTGGAGCGCTTTCTCCACACGTTAGAGACCCATCCCGCCCTCCGTCAGGCCGTCACGCGCCCCTGGATCAAAGGGAGTGACAAGCGCGCAATCCTCGCCGGGGTGGTCGAGCGGAATGGCGCTTCACCTCTGGTCGGGAGCTTCCTCGGCCTCCTGGCCGAGAAGAACCGGATGGGGATCCTCTCGGAGATCCTCGCCGCGTATCGCGCCCTTGTCGACCTGGAGGCGGGTCGGATCCGAGCAGAGGTCCGAACGGCCTATCCGTTGGCTTCGGCAGAGCGCGCCCAGCTCGCTCAACGGCTGGGTCGGGCAGTCGGGAGGACCGTCCTGCTGGACGAGGTAGCTGATCCGGGGCTCATCGCAGGGTTCCGGGCCCATCTCGGGAGTCTGGTCTTGGATGCGAGTCTCAAAGGACAGATTGAATCGATTCGGGAGCGACTGCGAGGGCAGAGATGATTCGGGCCGACGAGATCAGCGAGATTCTCAAGCGGCAGATTCAGGGGTACGAGTCCGAGGTAGACCTCAAGGAGATGGGGCGGGTGATCGAGGTCGGAGACGGAATTGCCCGGATCTACGGCCTCGAGGGCGCGATGGCCGGGGAGCTCCTGGCCTTTCCCGGGGATGTCTTGGGAATGGTCCTGAACCTCGAGGAGGACAACGTGGGGGCAGTGCTCCTGGGGGAAGACACCCTGATCAAGGAGGGTGATTCGGTCAAACGAACCGGTCGAATCGCCCAAGTTCCGGTCGGCGAGGCGCAGGTCGGACGCGTGGTGAACGCCTTGGGCCAGCCGATTGACGGCAAGGGCCCGATTCAGGCGTCGGAGTTTCGCCCGATTGAGCGGTACGCCCCTGGCGTAGTGGACCGCCGGCCCGTCAAGGAACCGCTTCAGACCGGGATCAAGGCCATCGACGCCATGATCCCGATCGGGAGAGGGCAGCGGGAGTTGATCATTGGAGACCGCCAGACGGGCAAGACGGCCATTGTGGTGGACACGATCATCAACCAGAAAGGGCAGGGGGTTTACTGTTTCTACGTGGCTGTGGGCCAGAAGGGTTCCACGGTGGCGCAGGTGGTGAAGACCCTGGAAGAGACGGGGGCGATGGCATACACCACGGTGATTGTCGCTACGGCCTCTGAGGCAGCCCCGCTTCAGTACGTCGCTCCCTACGCGGGCTGCGCCATGGGGGAGTACTTCCGGGACTCGGGCCGCCATGCCCTTTGCATCTACGACGATCTCTCGAAGCATGCCCAGGCGTATCGCCAGCTCTCGCTGTTGCTCAGGCGACCGCCCGGGCGCGAGGCGTACCCGGGCGACGTCTTCTACCTCCATTCCCGTCTCCTCGAGCGGGCCGCGAAGCTCAATGACGAGCTAGGGAGCGGGTCGCTGACCGCGCTCCCCATCATTGAAACCCAGCTGGGGGACGTGTCGGCGTATATCCCGACCAACGTGATCTCCATTACGGATGGGCAGATCTATCTGGAGACCGATCTCTTCTACGCAGGTGTGCGGCCGGCGGTGAACGTCGGCCTGTCGGTCTCGCGGGTTGGGGGGAACGCCCAGATCAAGGCAATGAAGCAAGTCGCGGGGAAGCTTCGCTTGGACCTCGCTCAGTATCGTGAGCTGGCCGCGTTCGCCCAGTTCGGCCAGGAGCTTGACCGCGCCACCCAGATGCAGTTGGCGCGTGGGGTGCGCATGGTGGAGGTACTGAAACAGGGGCAGTATGCTCCTCTGCCGGTTGAGCTACAGGTCCTCGTCCTCTACGCTGGAACTCAGGGCCAGCTCGATGACCTTCCGGTTGAGTCGATCAGACCCTTTGAAAAGGCCGTGTGCGCCTTCGTCGGGGAGCGCTATCCCGAGATCCTTGGCGAGATTCGGGAGAAGAAAGAGCTTTCCGACACTCTTCGGGAAACCCTGGATCGCGTGATCCCGGAGTGTAAGGGCGAGTTCGTCAAGGGCCAAGGGCTCCGGGCGGCATGAGTGTGCGGGCTCGGTTGGCTCGACGGCCTGCTCCTCTACGCGGTCTTCCTCTGGCTTGTCTGGTTCATTCTGGGCGGACTCTGGGTTCTCGTCCGGCGAGTCTGGACAGGGCGGGGGATGGAGGGGCGTCGGGCCGAAGTCCGAGTCGTGATGGGGATGCTTCTTCCGGCCTTGGCCGTGACCCTCTTCGTGGTGTACGCCGTCGCCTGCCACTACCGCGTCGATCAGCTGCCTCGAGAGACCGCTAGGTCGTGGCGACCCTTCGCGATATCC
>JACOUJ010000205.1 GCA_016177865.1 Candidatus Rokuibacteriota bacterium | reverse complement strand
GGTGTCGGTGAGGGCAGCCCAGACGAAGCCGCCGTCGTAGCCGGTGGCGATGGAGAGGGCCCCACGGCCGTGGGCCGATTTCATCGCCTGGTGGGCGTTGAGGACGAGGTTCATGATGACCTGCTGGAGTTGACCTCGATCGGCGAGGGTCGGGGGGAGGGGCTCCGTGAGCTGCCAGAGCACCTCGATCTGGTCGGTGGCGAGGTGGTACGACTGCAGGGCGAGGGTTTCGCGGAGGACCTCGTTGAGGTCCACGGGGTGGCGCTCGTGGGGGGTTGGGCGGGCGAAGGTGAGTAGATCGCGGATGATTTTGGCGGCCCGGAGTGCTTCGGTGCGGATGGTATTGAGGTCCTCGGCGAAGGCTGGGGGAGGGGACTTTTGAATGGCGAGGGAGGCGAAGCCGAGGATGACGGAAAGGGGGTTGTTGATTTCATGGGCGACGCCGGCGGCAAGCTGGCCGGTGGCGGCGAGTTTTTCGGCCTGGAGGAGTTGGGCCTGGAGAAGCTTGAGTTGGCTGAGGTCGCGAGAAACCCCGACCATCGCCACGGGCTGCCCGGTCTCGTCCAGGACCGGGGCCGTGGTGAGGAATATCGGGAACTCTTCCCCCGTCTTCCGGCGGGATCGAAGCTCCCCCTGCCAGCCGCCGCGAAGGGTCTCCGTGTGGATCTGCTTCGTGATCTCGGGCTGGTTGAACCGAGAGGCTTCGGCGGCCGGGGTCGTGCCCAGCGCCTCGGCCTCCGACCACCGGTACATCCGTTTGAATGCCTCGTTGACGAAGATGATCCGGCCCTCGAGATCCAAGATCACCACCGCTTCCCCGATGGCCCGGATGGCTTGGTGGAAGAGGCGCAACTGTTTCACCACCCCTTTGTGTTGCTCATAGAGGCGGGCATTCTCCATGGCCAGTGCCGCCTGGCGGCTGATCCCTTCCACCAGCCGAATCTCCTCGGGAATGAAATGGTGCTTGTCCTCCCACCAGATGACGAAGACCCCCCCGATCGGGACTTCCTTGACGATCATCGGTACAAACAGTACTGAGCCGTGAGGGACGCGCTCAAAGACCTCGCGGTCGATCCGGGAATCGGCCTGAGCGTCGCTGGACCAGACCGGGCGTTGATCTTTCCACGCCTCTTCCAGAAAAGGGTGCCCCTTGAGGGGGATCGGGAACTTGCGGAAGATGTCGAAGAGTTGTTTCGGCACGTGATAGCCCGCGACAGGACGGAGCGAAGTCTGGTCCGGGTCGGCGAGATAGGCGCCGACCATATCGGCACCGAGAGCCCGCGCGGTTTCTCGGGCGACGCGCCTCATTGTCTCCGTCGGGTCAAGGGTCAAGCTGATCGCCTGGCTGACAGTCAGAAGCGTCTCGGTTTCGCAGAGCCTCGTCTTCAATTCTCGTAAGAGGTTTGTTCGATCCAACGCGATCGCGGTGTGGTCGGCGACAGAGACGAGCAGGGCAACATCATCTTCGGAAAAGCTCCGGGGGGATTTATTCAGAACCCCGAGCACTCCGATGACGTTATCTCGAAGGATTACCGGGACCTCCAGGATGGCGCGGTAGCCGAAGCGTGTGACAACACTCGAATCACGCCAGTGAGGATCGTCAGCCATGTTCGAAGAAATGCGGGGCTGCCGGCTTCGCACAACCGGTTCGATGTGGCTTTCCGAGAGCTTCCGTGGGCGCCTCGCGCGCTCGGGCGCTTCCAATACATAAGATCCGCGAAGAACCTGCTCGTCTCTTTCAACGTGGATGAGGCCCGCGCTATCGGTCCCTAAGAGCGCGCAGACGCGTTTGCCGATCTGCGAGAAGAGGCGGTCAAAGTCATCTTCCGAGGACAGCTCCTTCACGATCTCGACGAAGGCTGCCTGCCGCTCTTCGAGCTTCCGCCGGAGCGTAATATCCCGAGCGACTCCCTGGATCGCCACCGGAATGCCGTCCTTGAAGACGAGGCGTCCGTTGCACTCGAGCATCGCCCGACTTCCATCCTTCTTGGTGAATTCAGCCACGAAGAGCTCAGAGACTCGTTCCCCCGCGACCATCCGGCGGATCAGCTCGGCGTTTCGCGCGAGATCCTCGGGGGCCATCAGCTCGGCAATGTTCATCCGGAGCAGCTCGTCCCGGGGATAGCCACTGGCGCGGACGGCGGCCTCATTCACCGCCAGAATCCTTCCTTCCAGGTCGTGGACGTAGACGATATCAATGATGTTTTCGAAAAGCTCCCGATAGCGGGCCTCCGAGACGGCCAGCTCCCTTCGTGTCTCTCGCTCGGCCTCCAGGAGTCGGGCGTTCTCGATGGCCCCGGCGGCCTGGGCAGCAAAGGTCTCGAGAAGTCCCTGCTCCTCCCGGGAGAACTCACGCGGCTCCCGGGTCATTACTACGAGAGCGCCCAGAGCTTGATCTCCCCGGAGGAGAGGCACCGAGAGTCGGGAGACCAACCCTTCGCGTTCGATCCACGCCCGCTGCGTGATGGTGGGGTCATTCAGAAGGACCGGCGTGTAGATAGCCCGGCGATGCTCAATCACCCAGCTCACGCGGCCCTGCCCCCTTGCCAACCGGGTGGGGGCGCCCTACAGGCTGATGGGCCGGTCGGGACTCGAGGCCGAAGCGACCAGGACGATGTGGCCCGTTGAGGGCTTGATGACCCAGAGCCGGGCCAGAGTGACATGAAGGAGCTGAAGGGCCCCTTGAACCACCGCCTCGAAGACCCGCTGGGTGTCGAGGGAGGCGGTCACGGTCTGGGCCAGGGCGTTGAGTTGGGCGAGTCGCTCTGTCTGCTTGTGCAATTCTCGGGTCCGCTCCGTCGCCTCGTGCTCGAGCCTTCCAGTGTAAGCCCGGAGCGTTGCCTCCCGGACCTCGCGCCCATAGACCTGTCGGACGAGAGGGAGGAGGACCAGATAGAGGGCTACCCCCCCCGCGAGGGAGATTGTCCAGATGATGATGCGCCCCCATCGAATCGTGGCGGCGAGCCGGTCGTGGGTCTTGTAGACCTCCACGACGCCGAGGACTTTCCCCGTCTCCTTCGAGAGGATGGGGACGTACACTTCGGCCAGCAACTCAGATCTTCCGCGCTCATATGCATGCTCGTGTTTTGTCAGTTTACTGATCTCGACGGCAACCTTCCCGGCAAGGGCAGCCTGGAGCTCCTCGTTCTCAGGGAAGCGTTGCCCCATCAACTTCGCTTCGTCTGACCAGAGGACGGTCGCTTCGCGGTCCCAGACCTTGATGCGGACGACCCCGGGCAGCCTGAGCATGTGGGAGACTTCCGTTCGCCAGCGCTCCTGAGTCTCCTGGCCTCGGGGCCCAGCAAATAATGCGTCGAGGTCACTGAGTTCCATTTGGCGCCGAGTAAAGGCGGCCGTGTTCTCCCACTCCCACTCCAACGCGGCCCGCGTCGCGACCGAGGAGAGGGCAAAGCCCATGCCGACCGCCAGGGCGAGGATGCAAAGAAAGCTGAGGACGAGGAATCGGTTGACGAGGGGGAGTTTCATCGCGGATCAGCCATCTTGGCGGCCCGGAGGGCCTCTTGAGCCTCCTCGTAGAGCCGGGCGTTGTCGATGGCCAGCCCCGCGGTCCGGGCAAAGGTTTTCAAGAGCTCTTGCTCCTCCGGGGAGAACTCCCGACGCTCTCGCGTCAGCACGACCAAGGCGCCGAGGGTTCGGTCTCCCCGCAGAAGCGGCACGGTAAGTTGGGAGACCAACCGGACCTGGTTGGCCCGCTCCGCGGGCTCCAGAAGAGACTCCTCGGTCCCGACCGGGGAATAATGGAGCCGCCGCTGATCGATCACCCATCCCACGAGCCCCTGGCCCTTCCGCAAACGGGTGGGTACGGCGTCAGGGGTTGTCGGGAGGCCGGGTTCAGACGCGGTCGCGACCAGGACGACATCCTCGGTCGAGGAATCAATCACCCAAAGTCGT
>JACOUJ010000204.1 GCA_016177865.1 Candidatus Rokuibacteriota bacterium | reverse complement strand
TCCGAAGCGGCGCTGGAAGCGGGAGCCGATCTCTACCTTTATCTCATCGACGACGGCGTTGCTTCCGTTGACGACGACCGGATCCAGGATCTCTCCCGGCGCGGCGCCAAGCTCTTTGTGTGCGCGTACGGCTGCCAGCGCCGTCGCCTTCCCATCACCGAGAAAGCTACCTACTGCGGCCTCGTCGTTCTGACGGACTTGATCAACGGGTGCGAGCGCTTCGTGGCCCTGAACTGAGCCGATGGGCGCCCCAATCCTTATCCTGATCTCAGCGGATCCCAAAACGACTCACCGCGCCAACGAGGCCCTCAGGATCGCCCTGGGAATCCTGGCCGGCGAAAACGATGTGACGATTGTTCTCCGGGACAAAGCGATTGCCCTTCTCGACGAAGACACCGACGACCTCGTGGACGGCGATGACATCGCGAAGCACGTTGCCACCCTCAAGAAGCTCGGCCAGGCCTTCCACGTCGAGGAGCCGGCCCATCGGGATGATAACCGGGGCAGGACCGGACAGAATCTGATCCCCGTCTCTCCCGAAGAGATCGCGGAGCTCATGGCCCGGAGCGACCGGTTTCTCGTTTTCCAGTGAAGCGTTTCCTCCATCTTCTCGTTAACCCCGTCACCGAACAGGCCCTTGAGGCGATCGCGCGCCAGGCCGGACGCCCCGATGCCAGCACCATGGTGGTGGTCGGTCCGAACGTCCCTGCCCCACCCTTCCCCGAGGGCGTGGAGGCCTATCGTCTCGGAGGAGACAATGGCCTCCCGGCTATTGATCACAGAAGGCTCCTCGAACTGATCTTCGCCGCCGACACCGTCGTCACCTGGTAGCATCTTACTGGTTCTTATACTCGTCAAGCCACGCCATCTGAATCGCCTCGAGTAGTTTTTCGTTGGAGGCCTTCGGATCATCCCCGAAGTCCGGGAGCTCCGTCACATACCGATGGAGGTCCGTAAAGCGAACCGTCAGCGGGTCAGTCTCCGGGAACCTCTCGAAAAGGAGAATCCCAATTTCTTCCGCGTCTCTCCACCCGAGCTTCACGCTTTCTCCCCCGATCGTTTAATGGGACGGAGGTTTGTGGCCTCCCCGGCCCGACATCGGAATCTCCACCACCACGTCGCCATGCGCCACTGCCTGGCAACCAAGTCTGGACTCCAGCGTGAGACCTTCGGCGGTGTCCAACCGGTCTTCTTCATCTTCTTCCATTTTCGAGAGATTCTCCATGCCCTGCTTCACAATGACATGGCAGGTGGTGCAAGCGCATTTCCCACCGCAGTTGTGTTGGAGGTCGATACCATTCCCCAGCGCGACATCGAGGATGGAGCCTGGCAGCCCGTCCTCCTGAAGGGGGAACTTGACCGGGTCCACCTCGACCGTCACCGGCTCCTCCCCCGGGGAAAGGAATGTCACCTTGTACATCTATGTCCTCTCTACGACTTCATCTATCCTCTTGTTGGCGAAGGCCTCCTTGAGAGCATTGTCTATCAGAAGCTGGGCCAAGTGTTTTGTGGCCCCGTTGAGCGACTCAAGCCGCTCCCGCAGGAGGTCCAGGTCATCTGTATCGCGGGCCGTTTTCAGAGCCGCGAGGGCAGAGTGGATCGCTGCCATCTCCTCCATAGAGATCAACGGCGCCCCATCGGACAACGCCTTCTCCGTGGCGCGGATCACCTGGTCGGCCTCGTTCCGGGCTTCGACCAGGAGTCGGGCCCGGACGTCGGCCTCCGCGAACTTGACAGACTCCTCAATCATCCGCTCGACCTCGGCGTCTGTCAGGCCATACGAAGGCTTCACTTCGACGGAGGCCTCGGTGACGCTTCGAAGCTCTTTCGCCGCCACGTTCAGGATTCCGTTTGCGTCAATGAGAAACGTAACTTCAATTCGAGGGATTCCCGCGGGCATGGGCGGGATACCGCGAAGCTCGAACCTGGCGAGACTCCGACAGTCCTTGACCAGTTCGCGCTCCCCCTGCAGCACGTGGAGGTCAACGACCGTCTGGCCGTCCACCGACGTCGTAAACTGCTCCTTGGCCGCGTGCGGAATCGTGGTATTGCGAGGGATGAGCACGCTCATAACACCACCGAGGGTCTCGATCCCCAATGAAAGGGGGTTCACATCCAGGAGAAGCATCTCCGTGATCTTTCCGGCCAGGATGTGGGCCTGAACCGCCGCCCCAAGGGCCACGACTTCATCCGGATCCAACTCGGCACGTGGAACCTTCCCAAAGAGCTCCCGCACCCGCTGTCGGACCAAAGGGGTTCGGGTCGCGCCTCCTACGAGGACCACCTCATCCACTTGCGCCGCGTCAAGGCCGGCATCAGCCAGGGCGGTTTGACACGGAGCCACGGTCTGTTCGACGAGGTCCTCGACCAGGGACTCCATCTCTTTCCGGGAAAGCTGCCGGCCATATTTCACGAGATCACCTGGAAAGCTGAGAGCCATCTCCGTCACGGCCTCCGAGGAGAGCCGGCACTTGGCCTGTTCGGCCCCCAGGCGAACTGTCTGAACTGCCTCGGGATTCCCGACAAGGTCTACGCCGAATTGCTCCCGAATCTCTCGGAGAATCAACTCCATCAGCCGCTGATCAAAGTCGTCGCCGCCAAGATGGGTATTGCCATTGGTGGCCAGGACTTCGAAAATCCCGTCTTTCACCTTGAGGATGGAAATGTCGAACGTCCCCCCCCCAAGGTCGTACACGGCAATCATCCCCTGTTTCTTTTTCTGGAGACCATAAGCCAGGCAGGCCGCGGTTGGCTCATTGACGATCCTGAGAATCTCCAAGCCCGCAATCTTTCCCGCGTCCCTGGTGGCCTGGCGCTGGCTGTCGTTGAAGTAGGCCGGAACCGTCACGACAGCGCGCCGCACCTCCTGGCCCAGATGCTCTTCAGCGCGACGGCGAAGCTCATTCAGGATCAGGGCCGAGACCTCCGGGGGGGTCACCTCGCGCTCTCCGATCCGGATCCTGACCAGCTCCTGCTCCATGGGAACGATCTGGAAGGGGAAGAAGCGCAACTCCCCCTTGACATCCTCGTACCCCCTCCCCATGAGTCGCTTGACGGAGTAGACCGTCTTCTCAGGGCGGAAAAGGAGTTGGCGTTTGGCCGCCTCCCCGACGACGATCCCCTCGGCAGCGAACGACACCACGGAGGGCAAGAGGTTCCGGCCTTCCCGATCCGGGATGACTCGCGGAGTATCACCGTCCATGTAGGCCACCAGGCTGTTGGTGGTCCCGAGATCAATACCGACAATCAGGTCATTCGCCATCTACGATCCTTTTAGGTCCTCATCGATATCAGAAATCACGGTGCCGAGATACGCCCGGGTGGCCAGGATTCCCCGCATTCGCTCCAGCAGCTTTCGCCGCTCCTCCACCGGCTCCCTCGGCTGATCCAGAAGCCGATCCCACTCCCCGAACAGCCCGTAGAGCTCCTCCTCGACGGCCGCCTTTCGATCCCGGAGATCCGAGAGGGCCTGTTGGAGCCGGCCCCGAGCCACAGGATCCTTGCTGGCGCGATACTCTTGCCGTAGCTCTTGAAGCTCCAGGATCTCCTCAAAAAGCTCGGCGGGAGGGTTGGAAGGCGTGCCCACCACCACTCCCTCCAACTCCAGGAGATACTCCACCCGAGCGATCGGGTCCCGAAGCGTCCGATAGGCGACATTGAGCCGGGCTGAATTCTCCAGACTCACCGCTTGGGCTCGGGAACTCTGTGTCTGATAGAAGTCCGGATGAAACCGTCGGCTCATGAGGTGAAAGGAGGTCTCGAGGTTGCCCAGGTCCAGGTTAGCCTTCCGTGGAAGGTCAAAGACGGAAAAATGGTCAGTTCCCTCAGAAATGGGTTGAAGTGCACCGCATGCCGGACATACTTCACCCCCACCGACGGAGGACGTGCAGCTCCAACACCTGACCTCTACCATGGCCCAAGAAAAAAGGACCCCCGGAGGTCCGTGGGTCCCAGACACCTTTGACCGATCTACAGGCCCGCGGCCTAGACGGTAAATGAGCTCCCGCAGCCGCAGGAAGCCTTTGCCTGTGGATTGGTGAAGGTAAAGCCACCTGTCAGGCCCTGAGTCACATAGTCCAACGTGGTCCCATTCAGGTAGAGATAGCTCTTGGCATCCACCACGACTTTGATCCCGTCAATTTCGAAGACCTTGTCATGCGGCCCGATCTCGGTATCGAACTCCAGGTTGTACGAGAGACCGGAACAGCCCCCTCCCTTCACCCCCATCCGGAGAAAAGCCGCCTCCAGGTTCTGAGCCGCAACCAGTTCTTTAACCTGCTTTACAGCGCTTTCTGAAAGATTGACTGACATGCCTATCCTCCCTGTCTCCGCAATTAGGACTGAACCGACGCCTCGGCCGGCTTTCTCCACTTTTCCTGGTAGTCGCGGATGGCCGCCTTGATTGCATCCTCCGCCAGAACCGAGCAGTGGATCTTCACCGGAGGCAGTTTCAGCTCGTTGACGATGTCCGTGTTCTTGATCGTCGTCGCCTCATCAACGGTCTTCCCCTTGAGCCATTCAGTGGCCAGGCTGGACGAAGCGATGGCGCTCCCGCAACCGAAGGTCTTGAACTTGGCGTCCTCGATCACGCCATCGTCACGGACCTTGATCTGGAGCTTCATGACGTCCCCACACTCCGGGGCCCCAACCAAGCCGGTCCCGATCCCTGGCAGATCCTTCGGGAAGGACCCGACATTGCGCGGGTTGTTGTAGTGGTCAATGACCTTGTCGCTATACGCCATGGATACGCCTCCTTATTCGGCCTTCCATTGAATAGATTTGATGTCCACCCCTTCCCTGGCGAGCTCGTAGAGGGGAGACATTTCACGAAGCCTTGTAACCACCTCGATGGTGCGGTCCCTTACGTACTCCACTTCCTCTTCCGTGTTGAAGCGGCCCAGGCCAAACCGAATCGAGGAGTGGGCTAATTCCGAACCGACCCCGAGGGCCGCGATTACGTAAGACGGCTCAAGCGTCGCCGAGGTGCAGGCGGAACCCGACGCAATGGCCACTTCCTTGTTGAGGCCCATCAGGACCGATTCTCCCTCCACGTAAGCAAAAGAGATATTCAGATTGTGGGGGAGCCGCTTCTCCGGATGACCGTTCAGGTACACCTCCTCAAGCGAGGAGAGGATCCCGTCCTGCAACTTGTCCCGAAGGGACCGGAGTCGGGCCGACTCCTCGGGCATAACCTCACGGCAGATCTCCGCCGCCTTCCCGAAGCCTACGGCCAGCGGGACCGGGACCGTTCCGGATCGCGTCCCTCGCTCGTGACCACCTCCGTCAATCAGGGGGGCGATCCGGACCCGGGGGTTCTTTCGACGGATGTAGAGCGCCCCGATCCCTTTCGGCCCGTAGATCTTGTGGGATGACCAGGTCAGAAGATCAATCCCCATCGCCTCAACGTCCACCGGGACCTTGCCAACCGCCTGGGTGGCGTCCGTGTGGAAAATGATCCCCTTTTCCTTGGCGATCTTCCCGATCTCCGCAATCGGCTGGATCGTCCCGACCTCATTGTTGGCGAACATAACAGAGATCAAGATCGTCTTGTCGGTGATGACGGTCCGCACCGCCTCCGGGTCCACGAGCCCATCCTTGTCCACAGGGAGGTAGGTCACCTTGATCCCTTGGCGCTCCAGGCGTTTGGCCGTATCCAGGACCGCGCGATGCTCGATCACCGTCGTGATGATGT
>JACOUJ010000203.1 GCA_016177865.1 Candidatus Rokuibacteriota bacterium | reverse complement strand
CCAGCAGGCGCTGAAGCTGATCGAGGAGGAAGGGCTCAGGGAGGCCCAGCGGGCGGCGCGGGCCGAGGGGCGCCTCGTCGGGATCGGGGTTGCCATGGGAGTCGAGCCGGGTGGCAGAAATGCGGCCCGTGACATGGTGATCTTCCCATCGATGAAGAAGGCGATGGGCAGCGGAGGCGTGAACGGCGCGACCATCCGGCTGGAGCGGAGCGGCGCCGTCAGCCTCTTTCTTGGAAGTCCGAGCTGCGGCCAGTCCCATGAGACGACCACGGCTCAGGTGGTGGCCGACGTGCTGGGTGTGAACCCCGAGCAGGTGACCGTGGTCACCCCCTTTGACAGCGAGCTTTCCCCCTGGGGAAGCGCCTCGGCCAACAGCGGGAATAACTTTCATCTGTTCGACATCGAGGCGGTGCGGGGCGCCGCGCTCAGGCTCAGGGAAAAGGTGATCACCCTGGCCAGTCATCTTCTTCAGGCTCCCGCTGACGACCTTCTCCTTGCGGAAGGCGCCGTCCAGGTCCGTGGATCATCGGATCCCGGGCTCACGTTTGCCGATCTTTTCAAGATCGCTCACGGCAATCAGGTGCTCTTGCCCGAGGGATTCGAGCCCGGGATGCAGACCACCTTCTTCTATAAGTTCCCCCACGCCGAGCCCTACGCGGTTCCCGACGCCCAGGGCCGGGTGAGGGGGCAGTTCACGTTTTCCGCCGGGGTTCATGTCGCCATGATCGAGGTGGACGCCGACGTTGGCAGTGTCAAAGTGCTGCGCTACGTGATCGTCAGTGATAACGGCACGGTCATCAATCCCAGCGTGGTGGAAGGGCAGGCCTTCGGGTCCGCCGTCCACGGCATCTCTGTCAGCCTGGGCGCGGGCTTCGCGTACGACTCACAGGGGACGCCGCTGACCGTGACCCTCACCGACTACGGGATGCCCTCTCCGCTCGACAGTCCTCCCGTCGAGGTGAGACACCACCCGGTCCCCTCCCCCTTCACCACGTTCGGGCAGAAGGCGGCGGGGGAAGGCGCCTCCATCCCCTCGCCCGCGGCGATTGCGAGCGCCGTCGAGGATGCCCTGTCGCCGCTGGGCGTTCGCGTGACGGAGCTGCCGCTCAAACCTGAAGCGGTCTGGCGTCTTATGACGCAAGCCAAAGATTGAGGAGGAGATGCTGATGAAATCGAGGCCGATCATTGTTGTGTGTTCCCTGCTAGCTCTTGTGAGCGCCCGGTCGTCGGAGGCGCAGACCACGAAGCCACAGCACCTCAAGGTTGCCGTCTCCACGACGGAGCCGCATAACTTACCGCTGTGGGTGGCGAAGGAGAAGAAGCTCTTCGATAAATACGGACTGGACGTCGAGCTGGTCTTTGTCAGCGGCGGCACAACCGTGGCCCAGATGCTGGCCGCGGGGGAAATCCAGATCGCGTCAGCGGCGCCGGCCGCGCTCACGGGCTTGATCGCCGGGGGTGAGAAGATCGTGATGTTTCTCGGACTGAGCAATACCTCACCCTTTGCGCTGGTGGCCCAACCAACCATCAAGAAGGCGGCGGATCTGAAGGGCAAGAGACTCGGGACGGCGCGCTTCGGGGGATCTTCGCACGTCTCTGCCTTGATCGCGATGGAGCATCTGGGTCTCGATCCCAAGCGCGACAATATCACGATCCTCCAGACCGGGCTGGACCCGGAACGGGTGGCGGCCCTTGAACAGAAGGGGCTCGACGCGGCGATGCTCCAGCGCCTGGCCACCAAACTCATGGTCGGTAAGGGATACACCCCGCTCCTGGACCTGTATCAATCGAAGATTCCCTACCAGAACAACGCGCTCGCGGCGAAAAAGGATTTTGTGACCGGCCGACCTGGGATTGGGGAAAACTTCACACGCGCGGTCGTGGAGGCCTATGGCTACATCTTCAACAAGGAATACAAGCAGGCGGTCAAAGAGGTGGTCGCCAAGACCTTGAAGTTGCGGAGTGTGGACGACGCCGAAGATTTCTATCTCGAGGCCCTGGAAGGGTTGGACAAGAAACCGTACCCCACTCTGGAGGGCACGCGCACCGTCATCAAGTATGTCGCGCAGCAAAACCCCAAGGTGGCCTCGCTCAAAGTCGAGGAGATGATTGACGCGAGCTGGCTCAGGCATCTTGAGAGTGAGGGATTCTTTGACAAGGTGTACGGAGGCAAATAAACACTGGGGCCAGACCCACGGCCGGTTTGCTGAAGGCTTGCAGCCATGACTCCATTCCTCAGGGAACTCGCAACAAATCTCTTGACCAATCGTTGCCGGTAATGTAATGTATTACCGCCTCGAAGCCCCGGATGCGCATTACTGCGTTCGAGTGGGACGATGGAAACGTGTTGCACCTTGCTCTCGGCCACGGTATCGAGCCGGAAGAGGCCGAGGAGGTATTTGCGGTCGCTCCCCTCTTTCGAAAGACAAGGCGGGGTCATTATGCTGTCTTCGGTCCCACGCAGGCGGGGCGATTGCTCGTGATTGTCTTCGAGATGAAGAGGGCGGGACTCGTCCGAGTAATTACGGGATGGGACATGGCTGGCGCTGAACGCCGATACTACCAGCAGCATCGCAAAGGCTGAGATATGGCTATCTCGCGCAAGAAGCTGAGGGAGAATCTCGCGGAGTACTACGATCGCCGAGGGGTACTGGCGGAGGTGGTTGAAAAGCCGGTCGAGTTCGCCCTCGACGAGGAACTGCGTCGCCAAATTCTGAAGGGCAATCGAGCGCGCCGACTGCAAAATATCTCGATCAAGCTAGACCCAGCTCAGATCCAAGCACTGCGAAAGATCGCCACGATGCGATCGATTCCTTATCAAACGTTGATCCGTCAGTGGCTCGCTGAGGGCATTCGAAGAGAGCTTCGCGTCGGTAGTCGTTGAGAAGGGGAATGCCGCCTTCGCTATGAGTGATCCGCGCGACGGCGCTGACGTGATCGCTCCCCTCCTGGGGGGCGACGCGACCGCCGAGCGGGTCGGCCCCAAGGCCGCGACCCTCGCGAAGCTTCACGAAGCCGGCTTGCCGATCCCGGAGGGCTTCTGTCTCACGGCCGACGCGTACCGGGCTCAGATTGTCTCCGCGGGGGTCGAGGACGCGGCGGGGCGCGTCGGCCGCGCCGACAGCCATGAGGCGCGCCGGCTTGCTCTTCAGGTCAGGCTCGGCCTGTTCCGCGCCCCTCTCGCGTCTTTGGTGACCGACCCGCTCGGCGCCGCCTTCGAGCGACTCACGACCGAGCCCGGAACGCTCGTCGCCGTCCGCTCGTCCGCGCTCCTCGAAGACTCGCCGACCGCATCCTTCGCCGGTCAGTTCGACACGTTCCTCGGCGTCGCAAACCCCGCGGACCTCGTGACGGCGGTGCGCGCCTGCTGGGCCTCGCTCTGGTCCACGCGCGCGCT
>JACOUJ010000095.1 GCA_016177865.1 Candidatus Rokuibacteriota bacterium | reverse complement strand
TCGCCGACGACCGGACGAAACCGGTCAAACTGAGTCTTTCTCCCGGACGTCTGAAGGTCGCGGCACACAATCCTGATTTTGGTGAGGCCGAGGAGACGCTGGACATTGACTATTCGGGGTCGGAGATGACGATGGGGTTCAATTCGCGCTACCTCCTCGACGCCCTGGGCCCCATTGAGCGGGGGACGGTAGTGGTGGAGTTGAAGGACTCCCTGAGCCCCGGTGTCGTTAAAAGCCTTGAGGATGGCGGAGACCTCTGTGTTATAATGCCCATGAGGATTTAGCTCGGATCCCCGATGGGAGTGAGGAGTGGGAATTCGATGGATCACAGGTGTGGGTTGTAGAGACTCCCGAAGCCTTCCCCCATCCGGTTTCCTCATATCTGCCCCCGCCTCAACCCGCTTCGAATTGAGTGCCCCGGGCCACCCCTGTCTGAGTCCACTCTGCTGGGCGGCGGATAAGTTGGGATCACGGAGATGGTAGAAACCTATACCGCGAGCGATATTAAGGTCCTTGAGGGGTTGGAGGCAGTCCGTAAGCGGCCGGCCATGTATATCGGCGACACGGCCAGCTACGGTCTGCATCACCTCGTGTTCGAGGTGGTGGATAACTCTGTGGACGAGGCTCTCGCGGGATTCTGTGACAGCATTCGGGTCGTCCTCCACTCGGATGGCTCTTGCTCGGTTGGAGACAACGGTCGAGGGATCCCGGTGGACGTTCATGAGTCCACGGGCCGGCCCGCGGCCGAAGTAGCCTTGACGAGGCTCCACGCGGGCGGGAAGTTCGAGCATTCGGCCTACAAGGTCTCAGGCGGCCTCCATGGCGTTGGCGTCTCTGTTGTGAATGCCCTCTCGGAGTGGCTCGAGCTGGAGATCCGGCTAGGCGGCAAGGTCTATACCCAGCGCTACGAGCGTGGGGAGCCGGCCGGAGACCTCACCCCGGGAGAGAAGACGTCGAAGCACGGGACGATTATTCGGTTCAAGCCGGACCCGGCGATCTTTGAGGTCGCAGATTTCTCGTTTGACGTTCTGAGCAACCGGCTGCGGGAGCTGGCATTTCTTAACCGGGGGCTCAAGATCGTTATCGAGGATGAGCGGGAGGAACGGAAGAACAGCTTCGTCTATAATGGCGGGATTCGACAATTTGTCGAGTATATCAACCAGAACAAGACCCCGATCCATCCGAAAGTCCTCTTCTTCGAGGGGTCCAAGGGCGACATCCAGGTTGAGGTGGCGCTCCAGTACAACGAAGGCTACCAGGAAAATGTCTTCACCTTCGCGAACAACATCAACACCCGAGACGGGGGAACTCACCTCACAGGCTTCCGGGCGGCCCTCACCCGGACGATCTCTGCTTACGCGCAAGCCAATGGATACCTGAAGAATTTCAAGGGGGGGGTGACGGGAGAGGACGTCCGCGAGGGCCTCACCGGTGTCGTCTCCGTCCGCCTCCCCGAGCCCCAGTTCGAGGGGCAGACGAAGGCCAAGCTGGGGAACAGCGAGATCAAGGGGCTGGTGGAGTCGATCGTCAACGACAAGCTGGCTCAGGCCTTTGAGGAAGATCCCAGCACCGCTCGGAGGATCACGGAGAAGTGTGTCCGCGCCGCCCAGGCCCGCGAGGCGGCACGAAAGGCGCGGGAGCTGACGCGGATGAAGGGGCACGACGACGACAGTCTCGCCGCGAAGCTGGCCGATTGCTCCGAACGCGAGCCGGCCCACCGGGAGATCTTCCTGGTGGAAGGCGACTCTGCCGGCGGTTCCGCGAAGCAGGGACGAGACCGGCGGACCCAGGCGATCCTTCCCCTCCGGGGAAAGATCATCAATGCGGAAAAGGCACGGTATGACAAGGTCCTGTCACACCAGGAAATCCGTCTCCTTATCTCCGCCCTGGGCACCGGCATCGGCCCGGA
The DNA here is from genome assembly GCA_016177865.1 of Candidatus Rokuibacteriota bacterium. Classification (GTDB taxonomy): domain Bacteria; phylum Methylomirabilota; class Methylomirabilia; order Rokubacteriales; family JACOUJ01; genus JACOUJ01. The sequence continues at coordinate 1,116 of JACOUJ010000095.1, read as the reverse complement.
GGAGTTCGACGTCTCCAGGCTCCGGTACCACAAGGTGATCCTCATGACGGACGCCGATGTGGATGGCGCCCATATCCGCACCCTGCTCCTGACCTTTTTCTTCCGCCACATGGTGCCGGTGATCGAGACCGGCTACCTCTACATCGCCCAGCCTCCCCTGTTCAAGGTCAAGAAGGGGCGGGCCGAGCGCTACCTGATGAGCGAGCGGGAGATGGAAGAGTTCCTCCTGGCCAACTGGGTTGAGAAGGCAAGCCTCAAGGTTCCCGGGAAATCCGCCCCGCTCCGGGAAGAGGCCCTCCTCGAGACCCTCAAGCGGGCGCTGGAGTTCAGGCACCTCTTCCAGAAGTTTGTGAAGCGGGGCGTTCCGCCGTCGGTGGTGGATGGGCTCCTCAGGGCTCGATTCCGAGCAACGAAACGCGGGGTGGGCCCTGAAGAAATCGCGGCGGCGATCCAGGCGGTTCTTGCCGGACTCGGGTCAAGTAATTCCAGCGTGCAGGTGCGGGACGGTGAAAACGGCGACGCGGCGTCGGTGGAGATTTCCGGCGATCCGCCGGCGCAGATCAGCATCGAGACCCTTCGGTCTCCGGACTACCAGGTCCTCTACGAGCTGCACGAGAAAATTCCGCCGGTGCACAAGGGGCCGTGCCTCGTGGTAGACGGCGGAGGCAAAGAGGTGACAGTCAGGACGTTGGACGAACTGGTCCGGACGGTCTTCGGCTTCGCCAAGGACGGGGCGGCGATCCAGCGCTACAAGGGCCTTGGGGAGATGAATCCGGAGCAGCTCTGGGAGACAACGATGAACCCCGAGAGCCGGACCCTCCTCAAGGTCACGATGGAGGATGCCGTGGGCGCCGACGGTGTGTTCACGATCCTGATGGGTGATGCCGTGGAGCCGCGCAGAGAGTTCATCGAGAAGTACGCGCTCGACGCGGTGAACATCGACATCTAGGAGGCCGATGAAAAAGGCCCATCTGCGGCGTTGGCATCGTCGCTCGTCGTTGCAACGTACGACCAAGTACGCCTCACTCCTCGCTTCCTCGCCACCTTGCATCTGGACCTTTTTGATCGGCCTGCACTCGGCATCCTGCTGGTAAATCCCCGCAGTGTCTCCCGAAC
>JACOUJ010000029.1 GCA_016177865.1 Candidatus Rokuibacteriota bacterium | reverse complement strand
CCTGGCGACATGGACCGGTCGCTGCGCCGTCTGCCATCAGCGAGTCCGGGGACGGCCCATCGATGATTCCTCATAAACACTTAACGTAGTAGTACTAGGATGGTGGGCGTGAAGTCGACCCCATTCCCCTTGCGGCACGAACATGGAGCATGGTGGAGGGAGCGGAGACGTGCTTGAGATCAAGACGGAAACCTTTGCCGGGACATTTCCCTTTGCGCCCCACTACCTGAATCTCGGGCACTTCCAGATGCATTACGTGGACGTAGGCGCAGGGGACCCGGTGGTCTTTCTGCATGGCGATCCGACGTGGGGCTATCTCTATCGAGACTTCATCTCTCCGCTTTCGAAGCGCGCCCGGTGCATTGTCCCTGATCACATGGGAATGGGGAAGTCCGGCATGCCAGCCGCCCCGTATCCGTATCGGCTCCAGCACCACATTGCCAATCTGGAAATGCTCCTGCTGTCTCTGGAACTGCCCAACCTCACCTTGGTCCTGCATGATTGGGGTGGCCCGGTCGGCTTAGGGTTCGCCATCCGCCATGCTACGCGCATCAAGCGCTTGATCCTCATGAATACCTGGGCATTCGCGCAGTGGCCGGGTGGTCCGTTGCCACGGCTCCTGGAGATCATTCGCTCGCCGCGCGGCGAGACATTTGTCTTGGCAAAGAATGGCTATGTGCGACCCGCGTTGTTGGGCACGACCGCCTATCCAGACCACCTCACGGCCACCATCTTGGAGGCGTACCTGGCGCCCTTCCCGACGCCGGAGTCACGTCGGGCGTTGCTGTGTTGGTCCCGTGATATTCCCGTCGCGGCAGGCGACCCCTCCTATGCCGAGATGCAGCAGATCGAGGATGGCTTATCACAGTTCAAGGCCATCCCGGTGCTGCTGGTCTGGGGTATGCAGGATCCGGTGCTCCCGCCCACCGTCCTGCACATGTGGCAGACAATCTACCCACACGCGGTGACGTGTGAGATCGAGGAGGCGAGTCATTTCATACAGGAAGATGCGCCGGAACGGGTCCTCAAAGAGGTCGAGCTTTTCCTCAGGGCCAATCCTTGAGGAGTTAGGCACTACCCACCTTACTTGTGTCCTTCGTCCCATGATTAACTAGTTATATTAGATAGTTAGGAGATTTTTCGTTTTCGATTGAATACTCGTCATGTGTATGGTAATACTTCTGAAGACCATCCCCTTGACGATGTGACCACAATGGCAAAAAATGTAGCCACATTATGGAGGAATCGTGGCGGCCGTAGGGATCAGGGAACTGAAGAACCGGCTGAGTCAGTACCTCAAACGCGTGAGGGCCCTCGTCAAGCTGTATGTGGATGAAGAGGGTTCCTCTGTCGTCCGGAATGCGGTCGATCAGGCTCGACAGATCTCGACTTCGGCGATCGCGTATGTCGAAGCACGGGCCGCTTTCGTCCGGAGACGCCATGAAAGAGGTCTGTCGGCTGGGGGCTACCGGAGAGTCATTCAAGATCTCGATGACGATTGGGTCCATTATCTCGTCGTGGAGATCACAGATTCGCTCATTCGGGAGAGCGCGCGTCTGGTAGAAGACCATCGGCTGAGGGTCTATGACGCAGTGCACTTGGCTTCCGCGATGGCCGTGCATGGACGGGTCGCTGAGCCCTTTGTCTTTGCCTCCTGGGATCTCAATTTGGAAAAGGCGGCAAAAAAGGAAGGGTTCGCGCCGCTACGGTCTCGATCGTGAACGGAACGTCACAAGGAGGGTGAGACCATGGAAAAAGCCACGTTTGCCGCGGGCTGTTTCTGGGGAGTCGAGGAAGTGTTTCGCCAGGTCAAGGGGGTCGTCTCGGCGACGGTCGGCTACACGGGCGGACGGTTTGAGAACCCGACCTACAAAGATGTGTGCACGGGGAAGACCGGGCACGCCGAGGCCATCGAGGTGGAGTTCGATCCCGCCCGGGTCTCGTACGAGGAGCTGCTGGCCGTGTTCTTCGAGAATCACGACCCCACGACCCTGAACCGGCAGGGGCCGGATGTGGGGACCCAGTATCGCTCCGCGGTCTTCTATCACACGCCGGAGCAGATGACGGCCGCGAAGGCGATGAAGGAGAAGATCGAACAGAGCCACCGGTACAAGCGGCCGATCGTGACGGAGATCACGCCCGCCTCGACGTTCTATCGGGCGGAGGAGTACCATCAGCGCTACTTCGAGAAGTGCGGCATCGCCGGACATTAGCCGCTGCTCACCGGCGGGAAATCGATGAGCGGCCGGAGCTCTCAGGAGCACTCGCCATATGTCCCGTTCGATCGTTCTGGTTCGGGAGGTCGCTTCTCCCGTGGTGGCGCCGTGGGGCTTGGCGGACATCACGGGGCGCTTCGTCGAGATCTCGGGGACGGGGTCCACGACGAGGCTCACGCTGGCCTTCAGGCTCGCGCTGGAGGCGCAGCGACAGAGAGAGCCGGTCGCCTGGATCACGCCGCGGGAGAGTTCCTTCTACCCGCCCGACGCCGCCGAGGGCGGAGTGGATCTCGAGGCGCTGGTGGTGGTTCGCGTCCCCGACACGAAGGGCGTCCCCCGCGCGGCGGATCGGCTCGTGAGGTCGGGCGGCTTCGGCTTGGTCGTCCTCGACCTCGCCGGCGCCGGGATCCCGACGCTGCTCCAGGCGCGCCTGGCCGGGCTCGCCCAGAAGCATCACACCGCCCTGGTCTGCCTGACCGAGAAAGTGGAGAAGGCTCCGTCGCTCGGGTCGCTCGTCTCCCTGAGAGTCCACGCCCAGCGGAAACCGGTGGTGGAGGACCGGTTCGCCTGTGAGCTGACCGCGCTCAAGGACAAGCGGCGGGGTCCGACGTGGGGCTATACGGAGATGTGCCGTGGACCGGCTGGCCTCTAGCGGTAGGTGTCTTCACGCCGGAGGCCGCAGTAGTAGAGTACAACCTCGTGCCCGGAGATGTCATAGCGAAATCGGAAGCGACGCAGGGCGAGTCGATACTGACCGCCTTCGCCTGGTCCGACCCCTGTGAGTTTCTTAATGTTGTGTTGCCGGCTAAGGTTGAGAGGGTCGGTTTCGAGGATTCTTAAGGCTTCAGCGTAGAGTTGAGGGAGTTCGGGGTGTTGTTTGTTGAGACGGCGAAGCAGGCGATCAAACTGAGGGACGGTCCGAACGGAAAGACGCGGCGTCATGCCCTCTGATGCCGCGCGACCTTACCTCGCTTTCGCTGCTGGAGTTCTCGGAGGAGCTCTTTGGCTGGCCGGCTTTTGCCAGCCAAATACTCCTGACGGCCCTTTTGAATGATGGCTCGGACCTTGGGATCTTGCAGTTCCAGGTAATCCTCGAACTCGTCGATATCCATCAGGCCGGCAATGGGGATACCGTCTTTTTCAAGGATGAAGTACTCCTTGTTCAAATGAACCCGCTTAACCACAGCGCCGAGGTGAACGCGGGCCTGAGTAAGGGGGAGACGCTGGACCACGGGGGAAATCTTTGAAGTAGCAGCCTTTGAGGCCATTAAATGCTCCTTTCAACGTTGAGGATCGTTAATCAATCTTAGTATGCGGGTCGGAATGGGAAGTGTCAAGACAAGGTATGCCGTGGACCGGCTGGCCTGTGTTAGCGTGCCGGCGTTCCCGCTCCAGCTTCTCGTGCGGTGCCATCCCGAATGGGCGGCCCATCCCACGGCGGTGGTCGCCGAGGACAAGCCCCAGGCGCCGATCCTCTGGGTGAACGAGAAGGCGCGGCGGGCGGGAGTGCGTGCCGGTCAACGCTACGCCGCGGGCCTCTCCCTGGCGGCCAACCTGCGCGCCGGTGTGGTCCTGCCCGCCGAGATTGCCGAAGGGGTGATGTCACTCTTGGATCAGCTCAGGCGCTTTACCCCGGAGATCGAGCCGGCCGCCGAGGAACCCGGAGTCTTCTGGCTCAACGGAACCGGGCTCGATCTGCTTTTTCCGTCCCTCCAGGAATGGGCCTGGGCGGTCCACGCCGATCTCAAAACCGCCGGCTTCACCGCCACGGTGGTCGTAGGGTTCACGCGCTTCGGCACCTATGCGGCGGCGAAGATCCGGCAGACGACGGTGGTCTTCGACGAGCCGGCGCGGGAGCGTGCGGCGGCTCGGCAGGTGCCGCTCGACCGCCTGGACCTCGATCCGGTCTTCCGCGACACGCTGGGAAAGCTCGGGATCAAGACCGTGGGCGCATTGCTCGCGCTTCCCGCAGGGGGGCTCCACGAGCGCTTCGGGCCGATGGCCCACCGCCTCTGGCGGATGGCCTCCGAGGCTCTCTGGACACCGCTCCAGCCGAAGCCGCCCGAGGAGCCGATTCGGCAAACGCTCATCCTCGACGATCCGGAGACGGACCTCACCCGCTTGCTCTTTCTCGTGAAGCAGCTCCTGCATTCTCTGCTGGCAGCGCTCGTGGTCCGGGGCGAGGCGCTCGCGGAGCTGGCCCTTCGCCTCCTGCTCGATCGAACGGGATGGCGCGAGGAGCGCCTCCGCCCGGCGGCGCCGGCCCTGGATGCCGTCCAGTTGCTCGACCTCGTCCGCCTTCGGCTGGAGGCGCAAGGGCTCCCCGCCGGGGTGCTGGAGATCGAGCTGGAGGCTCATGGTCTTCCCGCGACCCGCGAGCAGCTTCGATTCTTCACCGTCGGGCCCAAGCGCGATCTCGCCGCCGCCAACCGGGCGCTGGCCCGGCTCCGGGCCGAGCTTGGCGAGGGAGCCGTGGTGCGGGCCCGGCTCGCGGCCGGGCACCTCCCCGACGCGAGCTTTTCTTGGGAGCCGCTCGCCGAGGTCGCACCGCCCCGGCCGGGGCAGGGCACGATGCGGACCCTGGTGCGCCGAATTTTCTCGAAGCCGGTCCCACTTCCTCCGGGACCCCGTCCGACGCACGACGACGGATGGCTCCTCCTCGGGCCGGCGCACGGATCGGTCACCCGGCTCCGCGGGCCCTACGTGATCTCAGGTGGCTGGTGGGAGCGGGCGGCGCATCGCGAATACTACTTCGCGGAGACGCGGCGCGGCGAGTACCTGTGGGTCTACTACGACCGCCCCCGCCGCCAGTGGTTTTTACAGGGCAGGGTGGAGTAATCTTTATGCCGACCAGAAGGGAGCGGCCATGTCGCGGCGCTTGACAGGTTCTCCCCACGGAGCGATATTGCGTGCATTCTGCGTTAAAGAGGTTGCCGTGACGGCCCAATGAAGCTCAAGCCGCAGCTCCTTCTTGATCTGGCGGTTATCGTCTTCTTCGTGATCTTCGTGTACGAAGCCAGAGATTGGCGCCTGCAGGCGCGTCTCTATCCGTGGGTGATTGGAATCCCGATGGTAGGGCTGTCAGTCATTCATATGATCCGGGGGTTAAAGGGGGCACCTGACAAGCCATCAAGGCAGCCATCCGCTGCCCCGGTTGATTTTCAGTTCACGCAGGGCATCGCCCCCGCTCTCGCCAGGCGCCGGGCACTCAACATCTTCTCCTGGATTTTCGGTTTTTTTGTCGGGATTTGGCTCCTCGGATTTGCCATCGCCATCCCGGGGTTCGTCTTCCTCTATCTGAAGGTCCAGTCGGGCGAGGGGTGGGGACGATCCCTGGTGCTCACCGGGGCCGCATGGCTCATCTTTTGGGGACTCTTTGATCGGCTCCTACGCCTCCCCTTTCCAGAGGGCAGGCTCCTTCGTGATTACAACGTCTTTGCCGGCCGCGTGTGGCTAGCAATTCTGATTTGGGTCGCGATTGCCCTTACGTGTTCTATGGTTTGCAGGAATAATGGGGTTGCAAGTCGGCTTGCGGCTGCGGAAGATCCCGGGGCAATTAAGATCCGGTGATGCGGGTCAACCGACACCTGGTGTGGGATTATCCCGCTGACCTCGGGGAGCAGGACGAAGAGTGCATGACTTCAATCAGGACGAGTAGCGTAGACGATGAAAGGCAAAGACGTTTGGGCTGCAGGTGACCTCTACGAGCCTTACGTCGGCCGGTGGAGCCGGCTTGTGGCGAGAGAGTTT
>JACOUJ010000094.1 GCA_016177865.1 Candidatus Rokuibacteriota bacterium | reverse complement strand
ATCGGCCTCTTCCTCACCATCTGGCTCATGGCGCAAAAGGTCCGTGGGGCGTTGCTCCTGGGGATTGTCGTTACGACCATCGTCGCCATCGTCCTGAATGCCGCCACGGGCTGGAGGGCGTGGTCCATCCCGGGCGTGGCCGTGGTCCCGCCTCAGATCTTGGCTTGGCCGGATTTTTCCACCCTGGGACAGGGGATCAACCTTCAGGTTTTTGCGCGCCTGGGGTTCGTCTCCGCCATCCTGACCATCTTTGCCATCATGTTGTCCGACTTCTTCGACACGATGGGGACGGTGATCGGGGTGGGCGGTGAGGCGGGCTTGCTGGACCGGCAGGGCCGCCTTCCCCGTTTGGATCGGGTGCTCCTGGTGGACTCCCTCGCGGCCGTCGCGGGCGGGGCGGCGTCGGCCTCCTCTGCCACGACCTACATCGAGTCGGCAGCCGGCGTCTCCGAGGGAGGGCGAACCGGACTCACTTCTGTAGTCACGGCGGCCTGTTTCTTTTCCGCTCTGTTCTTCGCGCCGATTGCGGGAATCGTCCCGCCCCAGGCCACCGCTCCCGCCCTGATCATCGTGGGCTATCTCATGTTCATGCTGGTCAGGGAGATCCCCTTTGCCGACTTCGAAGAGGGGCTGCCGGCCCTCATGACACTGACGGTCATGCCGTTCACTTACTCCATCACGAACGGGATCGGCGCCGGCTTCATGACGTATACTTTTATCAAGATGGTCCGAGGAAAGGGCGCGGAGGTCCACTGGATGATGTACGTCGCCTCGGCCGCCTTCGCCCTTTACTTCGCCTTGCCCTGGCTTAGGCAAACCTTCGGGTTCTAGGGAGGTTTCACTATGGAGCCGAGCACCACCATCGAGGACGGGGGCTCAGCCGAAGAGGCCCGCCAGGCCTAGAAGCGCACGGATCCCGCAGGGCGGTTCAGGGGCACCTTCGGTTTATGACATCGCTTTTCGATGCTCATATCTTGAGAGTCCTTCTTGCGATCGGCATTGGCGTCTCCGAGATGGCGTTTCCGGCTCTTGCCTTCGATCCTTTCGAGCAGGAGATATCCCAGGACCTGGGTCGGATCGAACTGCAGATTGCCGACGCTGAATCCCAAGCCGCACAACCGATAACAGGGAGCGCAATCATGGCGATCGCCCACCGTCTCAGCGTTCTTCGGCAGACTAAGGCGTTGTTAGAACGCCATCGACTCACCGCGCGGGATCGGACGGTCAGATCGACCGCTCAGATTGAGGCCGAGATTAAGGCCAACAAGATCAAGGAATCGGCGGCTCGATCCAAGTTCTACGCGGCACGAGGGGGCTTTGTGAAGGTCGTCGACGGACTGACGCTGGTGACGATTCAAGATGACATCGCCGTCCTAGAGCTGCGCCGCGTCCAGGCCAAGTATGGTCTGACTCTCAGCCGTTGACGCGGGATTCTTGTCGAGCGAGAGGCCAGCCGCTTCATCGCATCTATGCCCAAAATCCCTCGACGCTGTGAGTGGGCCCAGACCGATTTCTCGATCCCCTACCACGATCACGAGTGGGGGGTGCCGCTCCACGACGACCGAGCCCTCTTTGAGTTTCTGATCCTTGAAGGAGCGCAGGCGGGGTTGAGCTGGGAAACCATCCTGAAAAAACGGAACAGTTACCGGATCGCCTTCGACAACTTTGATGCCCGCGTCATCGCGAAATACGGCCAGCGCAAGATTGATAGACTGCTTGCCAATCCCGGGATCGTCCGCAACCGACTCAAGATCGCGGCCGCGATCCAAAACGCCAGAGCCTTCCTTGTCGTTCAAAGAGAGTTTGGGAGCTTCGACGCCTATCTCTGGCGATTCGTGGGAGGCCAGCCAAAAAGACACGCGTTTCGGGCGCTCAAGGATATTCCGGCCCGAACCCCTGAATCGGACGCGCTGAGCAAGGACCTCGTGCGTCGTGACTTCAAGTTCGTTGGCTCGACCATCTCCTACGCCTTCATGCAGGCCGTAGGCATGGTCAACGACCACCTGGTGGACTGCTTCAGATACAAACAGCTCCGGTAGCGCTACGGTATCGCGGACCTCCTTGAGATCAGGGACGCCGCCCAGAAGACCGACAACGCCAGCCCGAAGGCGCAGACCACAGTCGTCCCGGTGGGGAGGTCCGGGGCCGCGGAGGCCACCATGCCGATAACGCTCACCGCTGCGCCGAAACCCCAGCCGATGAGGAGTCGCGTCGCGACGGTGCTTCCGATAGCCGTCCCCGCGAGGGCGGGGACGCGGGATCTGGAGGAAGCCGCCATCAGTGTCCTCAGCGCATATTCCCGGTGTGGCCGAGTGAATAGCGGCCCGGCTGCGGCCAGAGCGTGAGGCCGTGCGGCTCTTTCCCCACCGGGATGCTCGTCACGTGGCCTGTCGTCGTGTCGATGGCGTAGACGACGTCGTCATAACGGCCTGAAAGCCACAGCACCTTTCCGTCAGCACTGACATTCCCCATGTCGGGACTTCCGCCGCCGGGAATCGGCCACGTGGCCACGATCCGACGGGTGGCGAAGTCGATCACGGACACACTTCCCGGCCCTCGCGGCGGAGCGTGCACGCGAGAGGAGCCGCGATTAGTCACATAGAGCTTCGTCCCATCACGGCTCGGGTAGAGCCCGTGCGTGCCGACCCCGGTCTCGATGAAGCCGACCTCGGTGAAGCGCTCACCGTCAACCAAGAACACACCCCGGGTCTTCATGTCGGCCACGAAAAACGTCTTGCCGTCCGGGGAGATGCGGACGTCCTGGGGCATGCCGCCCTTCGAGAGCTTGAGATAGCCGAGCACATTTAGCCCTGTGAGGTCGATCCGAGAGGCTTCCCTGGAACTCGCAGGTGAACATGGCAAAGCGCCCATCGATCGAGAAGTCGGCATGATTGATCCCGGCGCACTGTGGCACCGGGAGTGAGCGCTGGAGCGCCATCGTCTGCGGATCGCGGAAGTCGAGCCGCTTCAGCGCCTCGGCCACCACGATCGCCGAGCGGCCGTCGGGCGTGAAGTACAGGTTGTAGGGATCATCGACGGGGATGGTTGTGCCCGGCTTGCCGGTCGTCGGGTCAATGGGTGTAAGGGTTCCGTCGGGACGGCCCTCAGCGTTGTTGGTCACCCAAAGCGTCTTCAAGTCGTAGGAAGGGACGACGTGTTGCGGGTTGACGCCCACGCGGAAGCGATCGATCACCTTACGCGTCGCCGGATCAATCACATACACGTCGTTCGATCTTAAGTTTGGCACGTAGATCCGTGGGAGCGCGCCGGCCACGGCGGGGCTCAGCTTATTGGCCTGAGTCTCGCTGTAGAGGTTGCCCGGATCGACCACCGGTGGCATCCCCGGCACCGTCTCGATGGTGCGCGCTCCCTGTTGCGCGTTGCTGGCACCCGACCACAAGAACACAGCAAAAAGGAGTCCGCCGCCGAGAATGGGCACCGCACCGAATATGGATCCAGCACGCATTCTGTTCCCCATGCTCATGAGTCGGTCTCCCTCGTGGTCGTTTCCCTACGGCACGTCTTCCGGCCCGCGGTCCACGTGGGCCCGATAGAAGCGAAGCAGCCGCTCCCGGTCGAAGCGCTCCATCTCGTCGATCCAGGTCCATGCCAGGATCGCCAGGCGGCTAGTAATCTTCCCGTTGGGCGTCACCAATAGCTTGACGTGGCCGTGCTTCGATTTAGGGAATGTCTGGTAGATCGCTCTGACTTGTCGGACGAGGGCCGGGCATGGAAGCTCACACCGGTAGAGAATGACGACCCCACCATGCTCGAGGTTGTGCACCCAGATTTCTGGTGGCAGTTCTTCTTCGTGCACCCCCCAGGAGGCCACCCGTGGCCAGTGAGGCCCCGACGTCGGCGGGTAGTGACCGTACTTGGCCGGGGTCCCCACCGAGATGTGCTGCTGCCCCTCGTCCGGCATCTGCCGCCCGACCTGAGCGCTCGCCGTCGAGGCCAGCCAGGCCCCGATGATGCTGAGGACACCCAAGAGTGCTCCCGTTTTGTTCACCTTCATCGCTCCACCGGGTAGGGACCGGTCGCGCTCGGGTCAATTGTCGTTGCGAATCAGAAAATCAAACGAAGGGCGGGACGCGGGGTGGAGCTCGAGGATTGCCAGCCGTCAGGTCGTCAGAGCAAAGAAGGACCGGAGAAGGCAACCCCTGGTGCGCTTCGGCCGAGCCCGGAGGGCTCAGGGTAAACGGATCGGTCTGAATCCCCGGAGAGTGCTGGCTGTGGGCGAGATAGGGACACGTCAGATGCCCTTGGTCCTCGTCAAACAGATGGTGAACGAGATGGGGGGGGAGCGCGAAGAGATACACGAGGAAGACCGCCGCAGCCAGAGCGCGCAACGCTGACCGCCCGTCCCCTCGAAACCCGACGAATGCAACCTTCATCGGGATGTATTATACCCCATCCGCATTCCTTGAAGCTCGGCGAAAGGCCACGTAGGCGAGCGGCCCGGTCAGCGCGGCGCCAAGTCCAACGAGTGTATTCGTCAGCCCACTGGTCGCCATGGCGAGAAGGGCCATTGCGCTCGGAAGCCCCACGACAACCGTCGCCCCAGTGAGTCCACCCGGGACCCGCCATGGGCGGATCAGGGATGGCTCTCGAACGCGAATGATAAGAAAGGCTCCAAGCTCCACCAGCAGGGCCAACGAGTAGAGCCAGACGTCGAGGACGACGAGATCGGTAAACGGAAACAAGGCCAGCACACTGTACACGACGCTTGAGATGACGATCGCGACCCACGGGGTGGCGTAGCGGGGGTGGACCAACGAAAACGACCCGGGCAGCATCCGATCCTGTCCGAGGACAAATGGGAGGCGGGAGTTGGTCAGAAGGTTCGAGAGGAAGAGACCCGCAGCGCTCACGAGCGCGGCAAGCGTCACCCAATCGGCAAGCCACGAACCACCGACACGGGCCCCGATCTCGGGGAGCGCGCCCGACTTCCAGATTTCGAGTTCGGGCGCCACTCCCAATCCCACCGCCACGGGAATGAGGTACGTGACCACGACGACGGGGAGGGAAAACCAGAGCGCCCGGCGGTATGTGGACTCCGGGGCCCGGGTCTCTCCGAGGCAGGTGCTTGGGTTGTCCCACCCGGAGTAGTTCCACATCATGACGGCAAGCCCGACTCCGAGACCCTCGACAAGGCCCTTCCCTTCCACCGCGAATGGAAGTCGCGGCGCCGCGCCCAGTTGCCCGATCCCCCAGGCCGCGAACCCGATCACCGGGGAAAACGCGACGAACCCAAGGAGGACCGCGCTCCATCCGACCAGGCGGACCCCACGAATATTCATCGCGGTCAGGGT
>JACOUJ010000093.1 GCA_016177865.1 Candidatus Rokuibacteriota bacterium | reverse complement strand
TCAGCCAGGATGGTTAAGGGGAAGGTCAGGGCGGCCTGCACGGTCAGGGGGACAAGACAGTTGGGAAGGATGTGTCGGAGAATGAGAACGCGATCGCTGGCGCCAAGAGATCGAGCGGCCAGGACGAACTCTTCCACGAAAGGAGGTACACCGAGAGGAAGACGCAGGCGAGAACTCTCACGGTCATCGCGAACACTCACTATACTGTGAGGGGATGCCCTTGTCTATGTCCGATGCCGGTGCGGGAGCTACAGGGCCGGGCGAGCCGGTGTAAAATGACTGCATCGAAATTTTCCCTTTGAGGAGGTCTCCTATGGCATCTACCCTCTTCACCTCCAAGGAGTTCGAGGTCTTTAAGATCCCCGACTTCCAGGGTCGAATGGCCGCCCTCAGGGAGCGAGTCCGGCCCAAGCTCGCCGAGTTCGGTGAGACCCTCCGGCCGTCACTCGCGAAGGTTGTGGGCGGGGACCTCTTTGTGCATGTGGCCAAGCATGCCCGCCGCACCGTGAATCCGCCCGACGATACGTGGGTGGCCTTTGGCCCTGACAAGCGGGGCTACAAAAAGGACCTGCATTTCAAAGTCGCGGTTTCTCGGAACTGCCTCCGCTTCCTCTTCGAGGTGGGGCCGGAGTACCAGCAGAAGACTCGCTGGGCTTCTCTTTGGACCAAGAAAGCTTCGGAACTGGCGCCCGCCCTGAAAAAGGCGAGAGGGCTCGGGTGGTTTAAGAGCGAGCACGATGAGGAGCCGGCCACCCTGCTCAAGGATCTCTCTCCTGAAGAGTTGCGCCAGTTGTCTCAGGAGTTGACCCGAACTCGTGATGGCCAGTTCGTTCTCGGTCGTCTCGTCTCCCGGGAAGAAGTGGCCGACTGGTCCCGGGAGGCGATTCACAAGGCGGCCCTTTCCACGTTTGAGCTGCTTGCCCCTCTGTTCCGCATGCGATGAAGGCGATGCGTTTTCAGGCCCCGGGGCCGGTTGAGGGCGCGCCCCTGGGGTTGGTGGATCTGCCGCGCCCCGACCCGGGGCAAGGAGAGATTCGCCTTCGGGCCACCGTGTGCGGCGTTTGCCACACTGACCTCCACACGGTGGAGGGGGAGCTTTCGCTGCCACGGCTCCCCCTCGTGCCGGGCCATCAAGTCGTCGGCTTGGTGGAGGCGCGGGGGCCTGGGGCCATGCGATTCCGAGAGGGAGATCGCGTCGGTGTGCCATGGCTGTATCAAACGTGTGGCGCCTGTGCCTTCTGTCGTCGCGGCGAGGAGAACCTCTGTGACCGCGCACGCTTTACCGGCTATCATGTGGATGGCGGCTACGCCGAGGCGCTGGTCGTCCACGAGGCATTCGCGTACCGTCTCCCGGAACAATTGCCCGATCCTCTCGCCGCCCCGCTCCTCTGCGCTGGAATCATCGGCTACCGCGCGCTCCGACTGTCGGAGGTCAAGCCTGGGGAGCGTCTCGGACTTTTCGGCTTCGGCGCCTCGGCCCATATCGCGCTTCAGATCGCCCGGCACTGGAAGTGTGAGGTCCTCGTCTTCACGCGGAGTCCGGCCCACCAGGCGCTCGCTCGGAAACTGGGGGCCGTGTGGGTCGGGAGCGCGTCCGACGCGCCGCCGGAGCCAATCGACCGGGCGATTCTTTTCGCCCCGGCCGGGCGTCTCGTCCACAATGCTCTCCGAGTTCTGAGAAAGGGCGGGACGCTCGCCATCGCGGCGATCTATCTCGATCCGATTCCGGAGCTGGACTATGGTGCGCTCCTCTACGGTGAGCGTACCGTTCGCTCGGTGACCGCGAGCACTCGCCGTGATGGCGAGGAGCTCCTGGCCCTGGCGCCGGAGATCCCGATCCGGACCGAGGTGGAATCGTTCCCGCTCGAGGCGGCCAACGAGGCCCTGCTCAGGCTGAAGCGGAGCGAGATTCGGGGGGCCGGGGTCCTGCGCCTCGCATGACGGCGTCCACCCTCGCCGCGCTGGGGTGCGAGCGGATTCTCGCCCTCGCGCCTCGGGAGCAGCGCGCCCTCAGGGACGCGGTCGAGGCCGAGGCGCGCCGCCGGAGGTTCTTCCACCGGAGGACCGGGGGCGCACGTCCGACGCCTCATCCCATCGCCCTCACGCCGTTCGTCATCCCTAAGCGCCTCACGCCCGTGCTCCACCGCCTCGCGCACGCCGTGCATCGCTTCCAAGCCCGGGCGCCGGAGCTTTATCTCCGGCGCGTCGAAGACTTCCGCGATCTCTGTCCTCTCGACGAAGTGACCGAAGCCTGGCTCTTCCGCTACGGCCACCCCCTGCAGGAGGTTGGGGACCTCCTGATCCGTCTCGACGTCGGACTGACCTCCGGGGGCGCCCATCTTCAGCCCGTCCTTTACGAGACCAACTCCACCGCGCTTGCGGGTCTCTTCAATCATTCGGTGGGCGTCCAAATCCTCCGTGGGCTCGTCTTTCCTCGCCTCTTTTCCCAGCGCGAGCTTCGGGGTCTCCAAGACCCCCCTGACCTCCTGCGGCTCGTCTTCCAGTGGGTTGGCCGGTCGGCCGGACGTGCGAGGCTCTGCCCTCGGGGCCAGTTCCGGGTGGCGTTCGTCGAGCCTGCCGGCCCCGAGGAAGGGTACAGCGAGATTCCGCAAATCGTCGCCTACTTCCGCGCGGCGGGCATCCCTGCCACATGCGGGGCCCCGGGGAGGCTCCGACTCCGGGAGGGAGAGGTCGTTCTCGGTGGCCGGCCGGTAAGCCTCGTCTACCGGGACCTCCCGTTCGGGGACCTCGGGCCTCCCGGCTCGGGAAGGGGGCTCGCCGGCTTCGCTGAGCTTCTCACGCGCGGGGCCGTGATTCCCGGCTTTTCCGGCGAGTTTGATCAAAAAGGGATCCTCGAATGCCTCACCTCTGAGGCGTATCGCGGGTTCTTCTCAGCCCGGGACCGGAGGCTTCTCGCCCGCTGTGTCCCGTGGACTCGCGTCCTTCGCGAGCGCAAGACCGCGAGCCCGTCAGGTGCCACGGCTGACCTCTTTCGCTACGCCCGGAGGGAGCAAGATCGGCTCTTGATCAAGCCGAATCAAGGGAGCGGGGGGGAGGGGATCCTCCTGGGGGCCGAGACCTCAGCGAGCCGGTGGGAGCGCCGGTTAGAACGGGCGGCCCGGGAGCCGGGGCGGTGGGTGGTCCAGGAGCGGGTCCGGTCGGCTCCCACCCCCATGGCCTACCTTCAAAATGGGCAGATCCAGGTGGCGCCATGTTACGCGTCGCTCGGGCTCTTTTATGCCCGGGATCGGCTGGGCCTCCACTGCCGGGTGAGCCGGGCCCCCGTGGTGAACGTGGCCAAGGGGGGGGCCCTGGCCTGCGTCTTCTTGACAAACTGACCAGAGTTTTTCCCTATCAAAAAAAGGCTTGCCAATCGGCTGCGACCGGGATAGAAGTAGAACGACGGCCACACAGAGAGGGGGTGGTGCGATGGACCTTATCCTCGAGCTGATTGACGCGGTCGAGGTGGTCCCGACCTGACACAACTAGTCAGGTCCCTCGGTCGAGGACCACAACCTAAGGCGGCCCCGGACTAAGATGTATGGTTCGGGGCCGACCACTTTTAGCAGGCTGTTGAAAAAGGCCCATCTGCGGCGTTGGCTTCGTCGCTCGTCGTTGCAACGTACGACCCAGTACGTCTCACTCCTCGCTTCCTCGCCGCCTTGCATCTGGACCTTTTTGAACAGCCTGCACTGGCAAGGTATTTTTCAGCACTCTCTTAGGGAACGGTTGTGCAGAGCCACCGAATCAGCGTGGGTGCGTTCTATAATCCGCATCTCGGCGGCGTGATCCGAGAGGCGCACGGCCTCATCGAGCATCTGGCGATGGCCGATCCGCCCGCGCCTGATGATCCTCACTTCCCCGCCATCCGCGAACGGTTCACGCTCCTGCTCCACGACTTCCTCGGCCAGCTCAGCGAGCCGCTGGAGGGGCCGGCCCTGGATCGCGCCAAGTCACTCCTCGCGCTCTATCGTTCCCCGTGGGCTGCTGAGCACCTCCAGCGCGTCCACACCACAGACGGCGCCGCCTTCGTGGACTACGTCTTTCCCCCGCTCTACACCGAAGACCTGCTTCACGACTACGTGGCCAACGCCTGGGCGCTCCGTGAAGCCCTCGGGGCCCCGCTGCTGATCGAGCCCATCCCAACCTACCTCTCACTCGATCTCCCGCAGATGGGAGAAGCCGAGTTTGTCCATCGCTTCTACGAAGCAAGCGGATGCGGGATGCTCCTGGACGTGGCCCACGCCTGGCTCTCTG
>JACOUJ010000092.1 GCA_016177865.1 Candidatus Rokuibacteriota bacterium | reverse complement strand
GCGAGCCTGCTGCCGGGCGGGGCGGGGCGGCTGGTCACGTATTTCGCTCTCCTGGGATCCGTGAAGGCCTGGCCCCTCGTGTGGGCCATGGTCGATCGGGTGTATGGGTCGATCCTCCCCTCCCTCTGGCCCCTGCTCGATCGCGGCACGGCGTCGGTGAGCGAGCTCGGCTCGGGTCGCCAGGCCGAAGCGCTGAACCTCGTGGCGGGCCTCATGTACCTCGTCGGCCCGATGATGCTCACCGCGGCCATGGGGATCGCGGGCCAGCAGCTGGGGCAGAGCCTCACGATGTTTTCCACGGCCCGCCTGGGTCTCGGAAAAGCCAGACTCGGGTAGCGCGCCGCGCGCGGACTTGCCGGTCTAACAGGGACCGTGATCCTCAGTGACGGGTTGAGTTTGGCGCAAGCGACTTCGGACCGATCTCCTCCGGTCTGACATCGGTTTGCCAGGAGAGAACGGGTACCTGCTCACCTCGATTCCGCTTCAACTCTGGGGTATTTCGTCCGACGGCGACTTGGTCCCCGGATCAGACCGATTCGAGGAGCTGGTATTCGAGCGCTGGCCACTTTCGCGACGGACAATTCTTCGGTTGAAAATCGGGCAACGACGAGTGACTTGACAGTGAGATTCGTGCTGGTGGCGGGCTCAAAGGTAGGCGGCGTTGCCGTGGAAGCCTAGGCGAAACGAAATGCGGTTGGCCGCTTCCAGGACGCGGGGTAGGAGCTGCCGCTGTCGTTCGGGAGTCATCCTCGCCTTCCGGCCGCTCACGCTGAGCGCGGCAACGACGGAGCCCGAGTAATCCCGGATCGGGGCCGCCAGGCATACAACGTCGCGGCGGCGTTCCTCCTTGTCTACCGCATACCCCCGTTCGCGTATCCCCTGAAGCTCGGTCTGGAGCCTACCGAGTTCCCGGATTGAGTGTTCGGTGTACGGTCGCCATCCGTATCGCTCGATCAGCTGACGCACCTCATCCCAGGGGCGGTGAGCGAGCAGCACCTTCCCGAGAGCCGTGCAGTGAGCGACCGCCCGTCGGCCGAGCGCGGTGTACATCCGTGGTAGGGCTCGGGGCGCGGAATGGGCGAGGTGTAAGACATCCCCCTCGAGGAGGACAGCGAGGTTGACAAGTAGGCTGACCCCGTCGCGCAGCTTGTCCATCTCGTCGAGGGCGTGTTTTCGGACCTCTATTTGGTTGAGCGCGATTCCCGCCAACTCGATCAGGCGCAAGCCGAGCCGGTAGCCGCCGCGCCGGTCGTCGCGCGAGAGAAGGCCGGCGCGCTGGAGGCTCGCGACGTAGCGGTATGCGGTGCTTTGGTTGAGACCGAGTTTGGCAGCTAGGGCAGGGAGCCCCAGGTGGGGTTCCTCGCTCGTAAAGCAGGTCAGGATGAGCGCGGCCCGCTCGACTGTCTGGCTTCTGGCGCGCGTCGATCTCGAAGCATGGACGAGCATCGTGGTCCTCCTTCCGGGGCGGGTCGCAACGCAAGCGTAGGCCCGAGTTTCAATATGTGCAAGTACCAATTTGACATTGACAACTCCGAGACGCGGGTGAAAGATTTGGGCCCGTGGCGATGCGGGGTGTTTTCGCCATTCTGGTTACTCCCTTCGACTCGTCCGGGCAGTTGGATGAGGCGGCGCTCCGCCGCTGTGTGGGGTTCTGCCTCGACGCGGGAGCGCACGGGCTCGTGGCTCCCGTGAATGCCAGCGAGTTCACGGCGCTCACCGACGATGAACGACGACGGGTTGCGGAGATCATGGTCGAAACGGCGGCGCGGCGAGTGCCGGTGGTGGTCGGCGTGTCAGGGACGAGCGCGCGCCACGCCGCGGTGTTTGCCCGCCACGCCCAGAAGATCGGTGCTGACGCTGTGATCGCAATGCCGCCGTACGTTCGAAAGGCCCACCCCGACGAGATCGTCGAGTACTTCCGCGTCGTGGCAGGCACGGCTGAACTCCCGGTTTTCATCCAGAACTATCAGGCTCCAGTCGGCACTCCCCTCTCCCCCGCGTTCATCGCTCGCCTGGTCGCGGAGATCGACGGCGTCGAGTATGTGAAAGAAGAGACACTGCCCGCCGGCCACGCAATCAGCGAACTCCTCCGGCTCGCGGGACCGCGGCTCAAAGGGGTCATGGGAGGCATGGCCGGGCGCTTCCTCATGGACGAGTACCGGCGAGGGGCCTGCGGCACGATGCCGGCCTGCGAGGTGACGGACGTGCACGTGGCGCTCTGGACGGCGCTCGAGGCCGGAGACGAAGCGCGCGGCCGGAGGATCTACAACCGTCTTCTGCCGTTGCTCAACATCGAGTGGATGTACGGGGCCGCGGTCTACAAGGAGGTGCTGCGGCGGAGAGGAATCCTCGAGAACGCGACCATCCGTGGGCCGGGCCTCTTTGCGCTTGATGCGCACGATCACCGAGAGCTGGAGGCGATCCTCGAGGAGGTCAGCGAGTTGTTCACGACAGCCCCGATTCGGGAGACGCCGAAAGCCGTCCGCGTGATGGGGCCGGGATGACGCATCCCGAGCGGTTCGAGTGGCTGAGGGCAGAGGTGATAAAAAGCAAGCTCTGTACGGCCAGGCCGAGCTGGACGCTCAACCGGGGGGCGAAGATCGTTGACCTGAGGCGCGTCGACCTGGGGCAGCCGGGAGGTCGTTCACGGTGAAGATCATCGATCTGCGGACCGTTGTGGTTGGCAATCCGTGGAAGAACTGGCTCTTCCTCATCATTGAGACCGACGAGGGGCTGCGAGGGCTCGGCGAGGCGACACTCGGATTGAGCACTCTCCCTGTCGAGGGCGCGCTGCAGGAGCTCAAGCGCTTCGTCATTGGGGAAGATCCCCTCCGGATTCCTGCCCTGACGGAGAAGATCGCTCGCGCGTGGTACCTCCCAACCGACCAGGTGCACGTCACCGCGATCAGCGGCGTCGAGATCGCATGCTGGGACCTCCTTGGCAAGAGCCTGGGGGCGCCACTGCATAAGCTCCTCGGCGGCGCCGTGCGGGATCCGGTGCCCGCCTACGCGAACGGCTGGTATCCATCGGGGCTGGACCCGCGGGAGTTTGCGGCGCGGGCCACGGAGGTGGTGCGTCGCGGCTTTCGGGCGATGAAGTTCGATCCGTTTGGCGCGACTTACCGCGACCTGTCACCGGGGGAAGAGGAGCTCTCGCTGGAAATCGTGGCGGCGGTGCGCGAGGCCGTTGGACCGGACGTGGAGCTGATCATCGAGGCTCACGACCGGTTCGACGTCGTGCCGGCGATTCGCATCGGGCGTCGCCTCGAGCCCTACCGGATCGCCTGGTACGAAGCGCCGGTCCACTCTGCGGACGCCGACGCGCTCGTCCGGGTCGCGGCGGAAGTGCCGGTTCCCGTGGGCGCTGGGGAGCGATTCAGTCAGCCGAGCCAGTTCGTTCCCCTCGGCGAGAGCCGCACCCTCCTGACGTGGTTGCCGGAGACGCTGAGCATTGGGGGCGTCTGGGGGATCCAACAGGTGGTGGCACTCGGGGTGGCCTACGGGGCCCGCATCGCCATCCATAACGCACGCGGCCCAGTGTGTACGGCGGTCAACGCGCACCTTGCTCCCTGGATGCCTAACTTCCTGATTCAGGAGGTCTTCGACGAGACGGTCGTGCCCCTTGCCTACGAGGTCGTACGGGGCACCCCGCGTATCGTCGACGGCTTCTTGGAGGTCCCGACTGGACCGGGACTCGGGGTCGAGTTGGACGAGGCCGCGGCGGCGCGCTACCCGTACGGCGCGAGGAACTTCATGAACTTCTTCGAGACCGGTTGGGAGAAACGCTTTCCAAGCCTGAGGCGATAACGCGTGAGTCCGGAGAAACGTGAGCGAGAACCGGGGACGCATGCCGGGGAACGGCTAGGGAGGTCGGCACCATGATCTCGATTCCGCGGGAATTCAGATGGGTGGCAGGGCGGATTACGCGGCGCGAGGTGCTCCAGGTGTTTGGCGCGGGGACGATCGGGCTCCTCGCCAAGACGCCGGCCCGGGCGCAGGGCGCACCGGCCGCAAAGGGCAAGACGACCATTCGTTACTGGACGTTCCTGAACTCCAACGACACTCAAAACGCCAGGGCGCGGGCTCAGGCGCAGATCCTGGCCGCATTTCGGACGTCCCATCCGGACATCGAAGTGGTCGAGGAAGTGTTCCCCTGGCAGACGCTTCAGCAGCAGCTGCTCCAGGCGGTGGCAGCCAACAGGCCCCCGGACGTCTCCAAGCAGCTCGACCGGAGCCTGGTGGCGCTGAACGAGGCGGGCGCGATTATCCCTCTCGATGAGTTCGTTGTCGGTTGGAGCGCCGAACGCAAGAGCGACTACGTGTACGCCTGGGATGACACGGTACTGGACGGCAAGAAGATGGCGTTCCGCCAGGCGGTGCGGCCGGCGAACCTCCTGTACTACCGAACCGACCTCTACGAGGCCGCTGGACTGAAGGGGGCGCCCCGGACCTTCAAGGAGTTCACCGAGAGCGCGAAGGCGATCGCCAAGGGGCAGATCCTCGGCTACATCATGCCGCTCTCCAAGTCCGACGGACTTGGGAAGTTTCTCGACCAGGCCCCTCCCATGTATTGGTCGCTCGGAGGGGACCTCGTTGATCCCAAGACCGGGAAGGCGACGTTCCACCTGGAAGCAGGACAGAAGATCTTGCAGTGGCTTCAGGACTGCGTGTACGTCCACAAGATCAGCCCGGTGGGCGAAGTCAGCATGGATGCCGAAGCCGTCAACCAGACGTTCTGGGCCGGCACCTTGGTGTACGAGTTCACACACTCGGCGAGCTGGGCGACGTGGAGCCAGAAGGAAGCCATCAAAGGGCGGATCGAGACCGCCGCGATGCCGAACTTCGCCGATGACCCGTCGAAGCCCGCGCCCGTCAGCACCGTCGGAGCCTGGACCCTCGTGATCCCGCGGGGCGCGAAAAAGGAGGCTGCCTGGAAGCTGATGGAGTTCCTCCAGAACAATGAGGCGGAACTTATCGACGCCAGGGTGGGAGGCGAACTCCCGACCCGCAAGAGCACACTGCGGGATCCGTTCTTCCAGAGCCCGGAGGCGAAGCGGATGATGGGCTGGCTCAAGCTCGTGCGCGAGAACCCGCATCCGGCGACGACGCTCAGAATCAAGAAGCTGCCGCTCCTTGCCGACGTGTTGGCAGATGCGGCGCAGCAGATCATCGCCAATAAGGCGGACGTGAAGGGCACGCTCGGCGTCGCGGCCCAGAAGTACGACGCTCAGGT
>JACOUJ010000058.1:2116-8172 GCA_016177865.1 Candidatus Rokuibacteriota bacterium | reverse complement strand
GCCCCGACATGGTCAACGTCACAGTGTATGACCTTAGGAAGCCGGTGGGTTTCTAGCGGCAGTTGGATGTGGTTCCTGTTCAGGTGGAGACGCGAATTTTGGCTGGCGCTCGGTTCGGTAGTAGCCACCTTGCTTCTGCTCGAAGCAACAGCGTGGGTCTGGCTGGCGTACTTTGCCACACACGAGCAGCAGGCTTTCTACGCTGCGCCCATCGGGCAGGGCGGCTCGTTTTTGGGGCACACACCGCTCTATCAGCCGCATCACTGGCTGGTCTATACGCTCCGGCCGAACTACCGAAGCCTCTCGTCTCGCGTTCGGCACAACAGCTATGGTTTCCGTGGTCCGGAATTCAGCGTCGAGAAACCTCTTGGCATGTATCGAATCGTCGCGCTCGGTGGCTCCACGACGTATGGGATTCCGATTACCGACGATGCCAAGACATATCCGGCGCGACTCGAGGGCCATCTAAAGGCGAGGTATCCCGGCTTGCGGATTGAGGTCATTAATGCCGGGGTTGGCGGATACACGTCCGCGGAGAACTTGATCAATCTTGTCTTCAAGGTTTTAGATTTGACGCCGGACCTACTCATCATCTATCATGCCCACAACGATGTCCACCCTCGACGCCAACCGGAGTTCGCCGGCGACTACACGGGCTACAGGAAGGTCTGGTGTCCGTCGCCATTAGCCCGAGACGTGCTCTTCGGCTGGTCGGCGCTGGCACGGATCGCTGGTATCCGGCTCGGGATCTGGCAACCTGAGAGTATTTACAAGTACACAACGACGTTGACAGAGCAGCGCCCTAAGGGCGAGGAGTACATGGAGAACTTCCGCCGGTCAAGCAGCCGATACTTCCGCCGGAACCTGAGGGCCATGGTGGCCATAGCGAAGGGCGCCGGGATCGAGGTGCTTTTGCCGACCGCGGCGTACTTTCCTGCAGCTGAGCCTGCCGGCCCCTACCGCGAGGTGTACGAGCGGGCGACCAATGAGCACAATCAGGTCGGCAGGGAGGTAGCGGCAGAGACTGGGGTGGAGGTCTTCGATTTTGGTGTAGTGATGCCGGCTGAGCGACGCTACTTCACCGATTCAGTCCACCTGACGGAGGAAGGCGCTGACCTCCAGGGCCGGCTGTTTGCCGACAGGATCATCGAGCTCGGTTATATCGATCAGTGGGCCCGAAAGTCCTCCCAGAGGCGATAATACCGGAGGCAAACATCTGCAAGGCCACAGCCCAGCGCACAGTAGGGGACCCCGGTGAAGTCTGAGCTGCTGCAATACCTTTGCTGTTTAGCTTGTAAAGGCGAACTGATTCTTGGCCCCATCTCGAAACAGGACGGTGCTGGGGTTGTCGACACGGGTGAGCTTGTCTGTGGCGGTTGTGGGTCGCGGTATCCAATCTGGAATGGGATTCCGCGCTTATTACCTCGGCCGGAAGAATTGGAGGGACATGATAAGCGCACAATGGAGTGTTTTGGCTATGAGTGGAATGTCTATCGGGATTGGGGATGGGTGAAGAAAGTCCCCCCCCAAGCAAGGTTGGAAGCATGGGGAAGCTTGATGGAAGACGCTGAGACCGCATTTTCTGCCAAGACCTTGCTGACTGAAGACGACCTAGTGGGGAAGGTCGTTCTCGACGCGGGTTGCGGGAATGGCCGGTACGCCTTCCAGGCAGCGAAGAAAGCTCAAAGGGTTGTCGCGTTCGATATAACTTGCTCAGTGGATGTTGCGAAGGCTAATACGGATGCCTGCGAAAACATCCACGTTGTGCAGGCTGACCTGTTGGGACCTCCATTTCGGCCTGAATCCTTCGACACGATCTTTAGTATCGGCGTGTTAGGATTTACATTAGATGCCGAGGTGGCATTCGACAGCCTTTCGAGGTTGTTGAGACCTGGAGGTGTAGTTGCTGTGCAGTTTAGCCACAGGGGAAATGTCGTTTTTGAGCTGATGGACAATGCGATCCGGCGATTGAGCTCAAGGCTATCGGTGGGGCAGCTGATGCGGTTCGCGGCCTTTATGGCTGGCATCGGTAAAGTGATGCATGGCCTGAGGATTGCGCGATACGCGAATCTCATATTGCGTGTGCAGCCGACGCGCCATCATATGTTTGACTGGTACTCGGCGGCACGAATCGATCGGCGATCCTACGACGACGTCTTCAGTTGGTTTGAGAGGCGTGGCCTCGAGGTGATTGCCCACGGGAAGAGGGACAGTACGGCGGCACGGTACCTTAGGGCAATCGTGTTTCCCTGGGCCCTCGTCGTCAAGGGTAGAAAACCAGTGCCGTGAACGATCTGAAGCGTTCGTTGGAGTTGTGGTCTTTTCCGAAGCGGATCACGTCAAGCTGCAAGCGGTCGACCGAAAACGTCATCGCCGAGGTCGTCCATCTGTTCCGGGCGTACGGTATTAGCGGCTTCATGTTCTACGACGACGAATTCAACGTGAACCCGAAGATGATCGAGCTCATGCAGGCGCTTTCGTGCACCCAACGGGCACTTGGCACCGAGTTCCGTCTCCGGGGGTTCATTAAGGCGCTCTTTACGGATGCCCAGGCGGCGGCGATGTACGAGGCGGGCTTCTGGTGGATTCTCACCGGGTTCGAGTCGGGATCCCCGCGGATCCTCAGGAATATTAACAAGAAGGCGACCCTCGAAGAGAATACCCGGTGCGTTGAGATCGCCAGGCGGCACGGCCTGAAGGTGAAGGCACTCATGTCCATCGGGCACCCTGGCGAGTCCTATGAGAGCGTCATGCAGCCGTACCATTGGCTGCTCAAGGTTGAGCCGGACGATTTTGACGTGACCATCATCACGACGTATCCGGGTACCCCGTATTACGACCACGCGGTCCCGCACTCCAGGGAGGATGGTGTTTGGGTCTACACCTACAACGGCGACCGGCTCTACAGCTACGAGGTGGACTACACCGTCGTTGCCGACTACTATAAGGGCAACCCGGACGCCGGCTACAAATCCTTCGTGTTCACCGACTTTCTGTCGCCAGACGAGCTCGTCAAGCTACGCGATTTCGTCGAACGGGACGTGCGGAAGGTCCTTGGGATCCCGTTCAACCTGAGTGCCACGGCGATCAGGTACGAACACTCGATGGGCCAGTTTGGAGGGGCATTGCCCCCGAACATCCTGAGGAGGACGCGGACCAATGCGGATTTCGTCGCGCGCGTGGATGGGTCTTGACGATCCATGCCAAGACACTTTGATGGAGACGGTAACTCTACATAAAGGGCTTGCTGAAAAATAATCTGGTTATATTTGAGGTCGTGTTGTACATCCGGCTGACTGACATGTCGCGTGCGACCATCGCGAGTAAATCGACCCGGGCGATGGCGGCGGAGCTCAGCCAGCGGGACCATCCGGTGACCGCGGTGACCGTCGCGCGGGTGTTGCGGGATTTGGGGTACTCGCTGCAAGCACCCACAAACCTCCCCGATGTTCTCACGCCACCCTCCGGCTGCCCTTCCTTCCCCCAAGGCGAGGGCCGCCTCCCCCCCAGTCTTCACTGCGACCCGCCTCGGCCCCGGAACACGTCCACCCACCCTGCCGCCTCATGCCTCGGTCGGAGGCGGAGCCTCGCTAGCATTACCGGGTCGTGGATTTCCCGAACGCTGGCTTTCAGGAAGCGACACCCTTCGCCTGGTCTGCAAGCATTGGTGCAGGGAAATACCCAGGCGCGAAATTCGGTATCGTCGGTATCAAGAGCCCTACTGCGGGAAACCATTGTAAGTGCATGATCTCATTCGGCATGAATATGCTATGCTGCTGAGACAGAGCAGGGTCTCGACAGACACGGACAAATACTCGTGAAGGTTTCAGTATTTGGCGCTGGTTATGTCGGGACCGTCACGGCAGTATGTCTCGCGTCGCTGGGACACCGAGTTTTTCTGGTCGAGATGTCGCCAGAGAAACTCGAGCTACTTTGCCGCGGCGAGGCTCCCGTCACCGAGCCGGGGCTCGCCGATGGGCTGGCGCGTGAGTTTACCGGAGGCCGACTCATCCCAACAGACGACGCCAAGCAGGCAACGCTGGGCTCCGAGCTCGCTCTGGTGTGTGTCGGTACGCCCAGCGGCCAGAGCGGCTCGTCCGACACGGCCGCGATCTGTCAAGTCGTGCGCGAGATCGCGGTCGCTGTCGCCCTCACTTCCGCTCCCTTTGTGATCGCCCTGCGCAGCACCATTCCTTCGCCTCAGGTCGAAGAAGAAGTCCTTCCGATTCTCGTCGATGTGCTCGGACCGAGGGTTGGTCGGGACGTGGGCTTCGCGTTGAACCCGGAGTTCCTCCGCGAGGGCAGCGCTATGGCCGACTTCATGGCGCCTCCGTTCCTTGTAGTTGGAACGGAGCACGCCATTGCCGCTAAACTGATGCGCGATCTCTACCGCCGCATCGAGGCGCCGCTGCATGTTGTGAGCCCGGGTACGGCCAGTCTCTTGAAGTACGCGTCGAACGCCTTTCATGCGGTGAAGGTCGCGTTCGCCAACGAAGTTGTGGCCGTAAGCCCGGCATTTGGGGCCGACGCCGACCAGGCGATGGAGCTTTTCTGCCGGGACCAGATCCTGAACATCTCGACCGCGTACCTTCGCCCCGGCTACGCCTTCGGCGGCCCGTGCCTGCCAAAGGACCTCCGTGCGCTGAACCGCGTCGCCTCAACGCACGGCGCCTCGAACACCCTCCTCGACGCGGTGCTCAAGAGCAACGAGGCAGTGATTCGCGGGTCGGTCGAGACGATCGTGCGGCTAGGCATCCGCGAGGTCGTGCTTATTGGTCTCAGCTTCAAGATGCAGACCGACGACTTGCGCGAGAGCCCCTACGTCGAGCTCGCCGAACGGCTTCTGGGCAAAGGCTTCAACCTGCGCGTCTTCGACCCTGACGTCAATCTCGGCGCGCTGCGCGGCCGGAATCTCCAGTACGCCACGCAGCACCTCAAGCACCTGACCTCGCTTCTCTGCGAGACGCCAGAGCGGGCAATCACCAGGGGGAGCTTGGTCGTCCTTTGTAAGGCCCTGCTCGACGCCACTGCGCTGGTGCGCCTGTGCGCACCGGGCACGCTGGTGCTCGACCTCGCTCGCGCTCTGCCGGCCGAAATACCGCCGCTCCGTGTGGTGCGACTCGAAGGTGCCGGCGCGCGAGAGCCTCATCCAAGATGACGCAACTTGAGTCCGGGGCTGCGCCTCGGATCGACGGCTTAGTGATGGCCCCACGGGAATGGCGGATCTGTCTCGTCCTGCCCACGAAGAACGACGCCGCCGTCCTCGAATCCGTTGTCGGCGAGATCCGGGCGGCGTTCGAGAAGAACGGACTGCGTGAGCCGGTCCTCATCATCACCGACGATTCTCGCGACGGCACCCGCACGGTCGCGAGGCGTCTCGGCGTGCACGTCGTCATTGGCGGCGGGCGCGGCCTTGGCTACGCCATGCAGCAGGGGCTGAAGGCGGCACTCGCGTTCCGGCCCGACGTTGTGATGTCGATGGATGCCGACGGGCAGTCGGACCCGAACGAGGTCATGCGCTTCCTCGAACCGATCGCGAAGGACGAGGCGGATATAGTCGTCGGCTCGCGCTTCCTCGAGCGAGGCCTCATTCAGTACCGATACCGCTGGATCAACCGCTTTGGCATCGTCATGCTTACCGGCATCCTGCGCTGGCTCACGGGGCTCCGGTTGACCGACTCGCACGGCGGCTTGCGCGCGATGCGGCCCGAGGTTGTGGGAGAGTTCGACTTGGTCGGCACGCACACCTACGTCCAGGAAGCGATCATCGATGCCCACGAGAAAGGCTTTCGTGTCCATGAGGTGCCATCTGTATGGCGGCCGCGCGTGTTCGGCCGGTCGCAGGTCGTCGGCTCGATTCCGAGCTACGTGATGTATACGCTCCCCATCCTTCTGATTCGCTCAGGCATCCATGTGAAGTGGCTGTATACTGCGGGGTTCTTGCTTGTCCTTGTCGCGATTGTCTACTTCGGTGTGATCTTCTGGCAGGCGGGTTTCAACATCAAGGGCCTGTTCCTGCGGCTGCCGTCCTTCATCTTCATCGCGCTCATGATCAT
>JACOUJ010000058.1:0-2097 GCA_016177865.1 Candidatus Rokuibacteriota bacterium | reverse complement strand
GCTTTCTCGCCGAGCTCGTCAAGAACATCAAGGCACGTGTGGACCGACTGGATCCCGGTGGGCGGTTTACGGGCCGCGCGGCCGCCGGCGCGAATGTCGAGAACGACTCTTATCCACGGAAACAACCGTGACGGAGGCGTCGTTGCGCGTTGGAGTCGTGGGGCTCGGGAAAATGGGGCTCCTCCACGCCGCCATCTTCAACAGCTTGCCTGGAAGCCGGGTCATCGCTGTCGCCGAACCGTCGGCGCTACCGCGCAAGGCAGCAAGTGAGTTCATGCCCTCAGTGCGTGTCCATGAGAGCCTGGACGATATGCTGGCCACTGGCGGCCTTGATGCTGTAGTCATTACGACACCGGTCGCAGAGCACGTGCCGGTGGCGTTACGGTGCGTCGAGTCGCGCGTCCCGTTCTTCGTGGAGAAACCGTTGGCTACCTCAGCGCGGCAGGCGGATCGGCTCGTGGCGGCACTTGCCCGCAGGCCGACACCGAATATGGTGGGCTTCATGACGCGCCACGTGGATGCGTTTGAGAAAGCGCGCGGGATTCTCTTGACCGGCTGCCTCGGTCGCTTGCAGCGGGTAACTGGCACGATCTACGTCTCGCAGCTCTTCACTCTGGGCAAGGGGTGGCGCTACGATCGGGTTGTCGCGGGTGGCGGCGTTTTGTTGAGCCAGGGCTCTCACCTTCTTGATTTACTCACCTGGTACTTCGGGCCGGTCGCGCGCGTGAACGCCGAAATCCAGTCACTCTACTCGATTGAGGTAGAAGACGCGGCGCATGCGATGCTCGAGTTTGAATCGGGGCTGCGCGGCTGGGTGGACTGCTGCTGGAGCGTCCGATTTCGGCGGACGGTCGAGACTACGATCGACGTGCTCGGCGATAACGGCGCACTAGTCGTCACAGACGACATGGTGTGTGTCTTCCTGGACCGCCAGGCAGGCGGCCTGTCAGCCGGAACCACTATGCTAACCGCAGTGGACCTTTTCCGCCCTGTCGAGGTGGACGTAGGCGGCCCGCAGTACACCCGTGAGGTGCAGGCGTTCCTCGACGCGCTGTGCTCGGGGCGCCACCCTGAGCCTGACGTTGCGCAGGCGCTGCACGTCCAGCGCATCGTTGACGCCGCATACTCGTCGGCTAGGCGTGCGGGCGCGCCGGAGCGGGTCGAGCGATGAGTGCGATCGTGATCGATCCGCTCATCATCGGCCATAACCCCTTTTTCGGGATCGACCATTTATCGGCTCAGCGTGGGAACGAACGCTCGCGATTCTTCGAAGATGTCCGCCGCGTCGTCGCCGTGCTTCGCCGATGTCATGATCTCGGCGCGCGCGCCATGATGATGTCGACTCATCCGCGCGCCCTCGCCATGACCCAGGCTATCAACGCCGATCCGCTGCTCTCGAAGGAGTGGCGTCTCTATCCAGTGCTGCCATACGTCCAGAAGTACGTGCGCGGCGCGAACGAGAAGGGGCTTGTCAACCTGGCCCTCGACACGCTCTCGCAGGTAAGCTTCGGCCAGAAGGTCGGCCTGTTTCTCCGGGGTAGTCGCGGGATACTCGTCAGGGACCTACAGGAGATGATTCGGCTCCTGATCGATATCGAGATGGCGCCGTTCGCCAACGGCCGACTTGGAGCGGTCTTCCTCCACGACGTCCTCACGGATCTCGCGCTCGGCCTCCGCGTCGACTCGGTCCTCGCGCTCTTCCGGGAACACGTCGAGGCGCACTACGGCGTCACAGCCGGATTCATCACGAAGAACGTCCCGCTTCTGAGGGCGCGGCTGGACGCGATGGACTGGGATGAGGTGCTCGTCATGGCCTCGCTCAACCCCGCAGGCTTCTACGTCAATCCATCGCTCGAACGTTGCGCAGCGGCGCTCGAGCGGCCCGGGCTCACGTTCGTGGCGATGAACACGCTAGCCTCGGGACAGCTCTCGCCCGAGGTCGCCTATAGCTATCTCGCCCGCTTTTCGGCGATCCGCAGCGTTGCCGTCGGCCTCTCGCGCCTAGATCACGCGGCGGAGACCATCGATGCTATCCGACGGCACTTGCCGTGCGCCGCCGGGATCCCCACGGTCGCGCGGCTGCAGGAGGGAGGGTCG
>JACOUJ010000057.1 GCA_016177865.1 Candidatus Rokuibacteriota bacterium | reverse complement strand
GCCTCTTTGACCCCAAGGCGAGATCCGGCCTGACAAAGAGCAAGGACTTCGTCGGGGAGCATTGAATAGGCCCCGGGTTCTCCGGGGTCGCGCCGAAACGTGCAGTAGCCACAGTAGTCGCGGCAGAGCGTGGTGAGCGGGAGGAAGATCTTGGCAGAGAAGGTAATCCGTCGGCCATGGCCTCGGTCTCTCAGCTCGCCAGCCGCCTCGAGGATCTCCGGCAGCTCGGCCACCTCAGCGTGGAGGAGCCGATAGCCCTCTTTTCCGGTGAGGCGCTCTCCGCCGAGGGCGCGGCCCAGGATTTCGCGGACGGTTGAGACACCGGCCGGGCTCACTGACTCGCGCTCCAGGTAAGGATTCTCACGGGGGTCACCTTGATGATCGGGGCGTCAGCGCCAAGTGGCATGGTCACGTACTGGGGGTACTTCTTCCGAAGAAGCTCGATCGCTTCCCGGGCCTCCTGTGTCCCTTCGAGGAGTTCGGCTCGGCCCTGGAAGATGACCCAACGGAGCCGCTCCCATGCCTCCTCGTAGTGGTCGATCACGATCGAGACCTTGGGGTTCGCCGCGATGTTCCGGAGGCGCTGGAGATCGCGACTCCGTTTCGGCTTGGCGTCCACAGCCGAATGGAGGACCGTGCCGTCCCAGACAAAGCAGATGGGAACGACCAGCGGCTGGCTCGCTTCGTCCACGGTGGCGAGCCTCGCCACGCGCGCCTCGCGGACGAAGTGTTCCACCTCAGGGGCCAGGCCCATGCGCTCCCCAGAATCTTGGCAAGTGTGAGCGGCCGGCGAAACGAGCGCCCCACCCGCCGATGAAATTCACGGTCCTCTATGGTAGGACAGCCTCAGCGGTTTTGCAACGGGCGGAGATCCGGCAAGGCCCGAGCGCGTCCCAAGAGGTGTCGTCAGTCAAGACGACGACTCCCCGATGCGCCGGGTGATCCTCGGCTTGCCTTTTTGATCAGCCGGTGCTAGCATCGCGCCCGACTTGTCGCGAAGAGGATGACACTCATTGAGCAGGCGCGCCTCGGGGCGGTCTTCACAGCGGATTTCGAGATTCGAGACCAGGAGAAGCAGCGTCATGACCAACGCTTGGGACGTTCACACCCACCCGCCTACCGAAGAATACATCATCGGGGCCCACGGGCCATACCTTGACGAGCTGAGGCGCCACTGGCGCGATCCAATCGAACCTCGGCCCATCGAGGCGATGGTGGAGGAGTATCAGGCGCTGGGCTCGAAGGCAATCATTTCGGCCTGGGACGCAGAGACGACGACCGGGCTGCCGGCCGTCCCCAACGACGAGATCGCGCGGATCGTTTCGCGATTCCCCGATACCTTCGCGGGCTGGGCTCATGTGGATCCGTGGAAAGGGAAGCTCGCCGTGCGAGAGCTTCGTCGCGCCGTGAAGGAGTTGGGGCTGCGGGGCGTCGGGGAGTTCCATCCCATCATGCAGGCGTTCGAGCCGAGCGATCCGCGCTTCGACGAGCTATGGCAGACGTGCGTCGAGCTTGGGGTCCCCGTCTCGTTCCATACCGGGACGACCGGCTCAGGGGCGGGCATGGCCGGTGGCGCGGGCATGCGTCTCTATTACTCCCATCCCCGGCATCTCGACGAACTCGCCGCGCGGTTTCCGACGCTGACCATCATTGGGTGCCACCCATCGTTCCCGTGGCAGGACGACATGCTCGCCATCGCCGTGCACAAGAAGAATGTTCTGCTTGATCTCTCGGGTTGGTCCCCGAGGCGCTTCTCGCCCAGCTTGATCGCCCACATCAATGGGCCACTGGCCGATAAGGTCATGTTTGGCACGGATTACCCGTGGCTCAGGCCGAAGCTGTGGCTCGACGCGTTTGCGGAGTTGTCGATCAAGGAGGACATCCGGCCCAAGGTGCTCCGTGAGAATGCGGTCCGGTGGCTCGGCCTCCGCTAGAGGGATGACACAGCAAGCGCAACCCAGGTGGGGGACAGGGGGAGGAGCGCTGGGACTCCCCCTGGCGGATCATTGAACCCAGCCTGGGTGGTGTTGGCCGCGTGTTTCTTCGTATTATTCGGGGTCTGGAACTCCCACGCGGCGTTCGGCGTCTTCCTGCCGGTTCTCTCTCAGGAGTTCGGTTGGAGCCGCGGCGCCATTTCCGTGGCGGCTTCGATTCAACTGATCGCGGGCGGCGCCATCGCCTTTGCCATCGGTGGCCTCAGTGACCGTCATGGTCCTCGGCTCATCCTGGCCTCGAGCGCGCTTATGGCGGGTGCGGTGTTTCTTCTCACCTCAGGCGTTGCGACCCTGTGGAATTTCTATCTGCTACAGGGGCTCCTTCTGGCGGTTGGCATGTCGAGTATCTACCTGGTGCCGACCACGACGATTTCCCGCTGGTTTATCGACCGGCGAGGGTTGGCCCTGGGCATCCTCCTGGCCGGCCTCCATCTCGCCTTCATCACCGGACCACCCCTGGCTGCCTTCCTGATCAATCGCTTTGGCTGGCGGGCCGCGTACGCGCTCCTTGCCGGCATCATGTGGGTCATTGCCATTCCGGCGAGCTTATTTACCCGATTCCCACCCGGCGCGAGTGGGTCGGGAGCCGTCGGTGATGGTCTATCTCGGCGTGCGCCGGAGCACGGGGCCATCGCTCTTGAAGGGGCCACATTTCGGGAGGCCCTCGTGGATCGCCGCTTGTGGCATCTGGTCGTCGCATGGCTCCTCCTCGGCTTCGCGTGGATGATGGTGGTGGTCCATCTGGTCTCTCACGTCAAAGACCGGGGAGCGACCCTGGAGCGGGCCTCCCTGGCCTTGACCATCTTCGGCATCGGCGCCATCGCCGGCCGACTCCTCTTCGGGGTGGCGGCAGACAAGCTCGGCACGAAGTCCACCTTCTGGTTCTGCCAGATCTTGCAGATCGTCACGCTTGCCTGGCTCCTGACCAACCCACCGCTCTGGGCCTTATATCTCTTGATGCTCTTATTCG
Organism: Candidatus Rokuibacteriota bacterium; assembly: GCA_016177865.1. Taxonomy (GTDB): domain Bacteria; phylum Methylomirabilota; class Methylomirabilia; order Rokubacteriales; family JACOUJ01; genus JACOUJ01. Next base: position 1,647 of record JACOUJ010000057.1, on the reverse strand, counting down.
GAATGGGCGCTGCCGGCAGCGACACGGCGGTGGTGAAGGCCGCGGTGGAAGTCTTTGGGGTGCGAGCCATCGGGGCCACGATGGGGATTCTAAGTTTTGGGTGGAGGTGCGGGGCCGCTCTCGGACCGGCGGCCGCTGGCTTTATGTATGACGCTACAGGATCCTATCTCGTTGCCTTCGGCCTGGCGTCGGGGGGGTTGGTCGTAAGCTTCGCATTCTTCATCCTCGGAACGCCCTCTCTCCACCACCAAGTTGCCCCGCGGCCGTCTTGAAAGGAGGAAACCAATGCGTAAAAGGTAGGCGACGCTCCAAGCGCTTGCCCATTGTCTGGGCAGGCGGTCCGCTAGCACCTCGGCTCCCCCCACCGACGTTCAATAGTTTCGAGTACTTAGTCCTGCGTGTCACCTTCGTCCAACGGGCACAGCCATTGCTTAGGTTCCGCCTGGGAGGGTTTTGCTTATGAAAAAAGTCGAAGCAATCATCAAGCCGTTTAAGCTCGACGAAGTGCGGGACGCCTTGACGGGGGTCGGGATCGTGGGGATGACGGTCTCCGAAGTCCGCGGGTTTGGCCGCCAGAAGGGACATACGGAGTTGTATCGCGGGGCCGATTACACGGTGGACTTCCTCCCCAAGATCAAGGTGGAGGTGGTGGTACCCGACAGCCTGACGGACAAGGTCGTAGAGGTTCTTGCGGGGGCGGCAAAGACCGGGAATATCGGCGACGGCAAGATCTTCATCGCCCCGGTCCTCTCGGCAGTTCGAATCCGAACGGGGGAGCGCGACGAGGCGGCTCTCTAGGAGGAGCACTGTGGCTCATCGAATCGGGTTCTTCGTCCTGATAGCACTGGCTACGATCATCGCCGTGGCGGCGCCTGGGCAGACCGCTTTTGGCCAGCAGGCCCCACCGGCCGCTCAGGCCCCGGCGCCGGCTCCGGCCGCCCCCGCTGCTCCAGCGCCGGCACCGCCCCCCAAGATTGACTCTGGCGATACCGCTTGGCTTCTGACCTCCTCCGCCCTGGTGCTCCTGATGACCGCTCCGGGCCTGGCCCTCTTCTACGGCGGAATGGTGCGCCGGAAGAACGTTCTCGGGACCCTCATGCAGAGCTTTATCATCTTGGCCCTAATTTCAGTCCAGTGGGTCCTTTGGGGATACTCGATCTCCTTCGGACCCGACCGGGGCGGGATCATCGGAGGGCTCGACTGGGTGGGGCTCAACGGCGTGGGGCTCACTCCGAACCCCGACTATGGTGCCACGGTGCCGCATCAGGCCTACATGATCTTTCAGATGATGTTTGCCGTCATCACCCCGGCGCTCATCACCGGGGCCTTCGCCGAGCGGATGAAGTTCTCGACGTTTTTGGTCTTTATCATCTGCTGGGCGACGTTGATTTATGACACGCTGGCGCACTGGGTCTGGGGAACCGGGGGGTGGCTCCGTAATCTCGGGGCGCTCGACTTCGCCGGGGGGACCGTCGTCCACATTAGCTCGGGCATCTCGGCCCTTGCGGCCGCGCTTGTCTTTGGCAAGCGCCGGGGTTACGGGCACGAGCCCATGCCCCCCCACAACCTCCCCCTCACGGTGCTCGGGGCCTCGCTCCTCTGGTTCGGTTGGTTCGGCTTTAACGCCGGGAGCGCGATCTCGGCGGG